>JAQBVH010000388.1 GCA_027623615.1 Planctomycetota bacterium
CGCGCGCTGATGCAGGTCGTCCACGTTCTGGATGACGAGCGTCAGGCCGCCGCCGGCCGCCTTCAGCGCGCGCTCGAGGTCCGCGAGCGCGAGGTGGGCCGGGTTGGGCTCGACTTCACGCAGCTGCGCGCGACGCAGCTGGTAGAAGCGCCAGACGAGGACGGGGTCGCGCTCCCACGCTTGGGGCGTCGCCACGTCCTCGATCGCGTGTCCCTCCCACAGGCCACCCGCGCCGCGAAACGTCGCGACGCCCGAGTCGGCCGAGATGCCCGCGCCCGTCAGGACAACCACCCGCGGCGCGCTCACGGCTCGTGGAACATGACCTCGAAGCTGCGTACGAAGCCCCAGCGTTCGCCCATCGAGATCAACGCGTCGTCGTTGTGGGCCGCCCGAGCGCCGACCACCACCGCGCCGAGCTCGTCGTGCACTCGACCCACCAGGGCTCCGGCCAGGCCCCGGTGGCGCCAGTCCGGGTCGACCCAGAGCGCGACGATCATCGGTCGGTGATCCCCCACCAGGGGGTCGACCAGGGGGCCGACGACGCAGTACCCGATGCGCTCCCCGCCGGCGAGGTGGGCGGTGAGGACCAGCCCCCCCTCCATCCCCAGGGCCCGCTCGAGCAGGCGCGCGCCCGTGCCGGCCGGCGGCGGGGAGTCGCGCCACTCCTGGGTGGCCTCGACGATGTAGAGGTCGAGATCCGCTGCCAAGGACGGGACGTCCTCGAGGGAACTGTGGAGCTTGAGTGTGACGTCCATGGGGGCCGATTCATGGTGCAGGGGGTGCGAGGATGCCCCTGCCCCCCCCGGCGACGCAAGCTGAACCGGAGCGCAGCATCCGCGTGGGGTGGACTCTCCGAGGCCGGAAGGGTTCAATCTCCCGGTTCCGCACCCATCAAGACCCTCCCGAACCCCCCGATCCGGGGGCCGAAGCCCCAGCATCGTGCAAGTCTCCGTCGACACCAGCGAGAGCAGCCTCGCCAAGATCTCAGTCTCCATCCCTCCCGACGAGTTCGAGAAGGAGTACCGCGGCGCTCTCAAGCAGGCCGGACGCAACGTCCAGATGAAGGGCTTCCGACCGGGCAAGGTTCCGGTCAAGGTGGTGGAAAAGAAGTTCGGGGAGGAGGTCACCAAGGACGTGATCGAGCACTTCGTTCGACAGGCCTACCAGCAGGCCGTCTCGGACGAGGACCTCAAGCCCCTGTCCCACCCGCGCATCGCCCAAGAAGACCTTTCGCGGGGGGAAGACGGCGGTTTCTCCGTGGAGTTCGAGGTCAGCCTGAAGCCCAGCTTCGATCTGCCCGACTACAAGGGCATGGTCATCGAGTCCGAGCTGGAGCAGGTCGTGCCCGATCAGGTCGAGGCGACGATCGAGCAGCTCCGGCGCGAGCGCTCGACCCCCGAGCCGGTCGGGCCCGAGGGCATGGACGCGAACGGCATGGCCCTCTGCACGGTGCGCTTCCTCCACGGGGAGGAGGTCGTCTTCGAGCGCGAGGGCCTGCGCCTCGGTGCGAACACCCCGCCGCCGGGCGTCAAGCCGGAGGACTTCGAGGGCAAGTTCGACGGCGCCGTGGACGGCGACGTGATCGAGTGCCCGATGATGCTGCCTCCCACGATCGAGAAGGCGGAGGCGCGCGGCGCCGACGGCACCTGCCGGATCGAGGTCGCCGAGGCCTACAAGCTCGTCCCGCCAGCGGACGAGGAGCTGTTCGCCCTGGTCGAGGTCGAGGACATGGACGCCTTCCGGGTCAAGGTCAGGGAGAAGCTCGAGGAGGCCAACACCAAGCGCGAGCGCGATCGCGTCGAAGGCGCGCTGATCGACCGACTGATCGCCGAGACCACCCTCGACCTGCCCGGCCCGATGCTCGAGGAGCAAACCCAGCATCGCCTCCATGCTCTGGCCCAGGAGATGTCCCGCCAGGGCGTCCCCGAGGACGCCATCAAGCAGCAGCTCGAGGAACAGGAGCCCACCGCCCGCGAAGAAGCTGACAAGGGCATGCGTGCCCTGCTCATCGTGGAGGCGATCGGAGACGCCGAGGAGCTCCTGGTCACCAACGCAGAGCTCGAGGCGGAGCTGGCGAACATCGCCGAACGCAACCATGCCTCCCTCGAGGACGTCCGCGAGTACTACGTCAAGCAGGGCCTGACCCAGCAAATGGCGATCGAGGTGCTCGAGCGAAAGGTTCGCAAGTTCCTCTACGAGAACGCCGAGGTGAAGGACCCCTCCTGAGCTTCGGAACCGAGGTGGCAACCGCAACCAAGGCCGCCGAAACCCGCGCAGATCCCATGCAGAACTACTATCCCGTCCCGTTCGTCATCGAGAAGACCGGCCGCGGCGAGCGCCAGTACGACATCTACTCGCGCCTGCTCGAGGACCGGATCATCTTCCTCGGCACTCCGGTCGATGACCAGGTGGCCAATGCCGTGATGGCGCAGCTGCTCTTCCTGGACAAGACCGGGCGTAACCAGGACATCAAGATGTACATCAACTCCCCGGGCGGCTCGGTCACCGCGGGGCTCGCGATCTACGACACGATGCAGCTGGTCGAGCCGGACATCGCGACGTACTGCCTCGGTCAGGCCGCTTCGATGGGAGCAGTGCTCCTGGCGGCTGGCACGGCTGGCAAGCGCTTCGCGTTGCCCCACTCGCGGGTCATGATCCACCAGCCCTCGGGCGGCACCGGCGGCACCGCCAAGGACATGGAGATCCAGGTGACCGAGATCATGAAGATGAAGCTCCAGCTCGAGTCGATCCTCGGTCGTCACTCGGGCAAGACCCCCGAGCAGATCGCCGACGCCTCGGACCGGGACAACTTCATGTCGCCTCAAGAGGCGAAGGACTTCGGCCTGATCGACGAGATCGTCGAAAAGGCCGACAACGCCTGACCCTTTCCCTCGATCCGAGACCACGGGAGCCTTCCCGATTCTCGTCCTGAAGCGATCCGGAGCCGGGCGGCGTCAGCTTCCCGGCTCCGCGCTCTTCGATCGCGGCTCCACCGGGTTAGGATTGAAGCTCCAATGAGTTCCTCCCGTAAGACCGGGCGCCACGTCGAGCGCTGCACCTTCTGCGAGAAGCCCCGCCATCAGGTGGCTTCGCTGATCGCGGGCCCCCCGGGGGTCTACATCTGCAACGAGTGCATCGAGATCTGCAACTCGATCCTGCAGGAGGAGCAGCGGCGTCATCCCGACGGCCAGCTCGCGCGCCGCGGTACGCGTCCGGAGGCGGCGCCGGCCAAGGACGACCAGCTCCCGACCCCGATCGAGCTGTCGCGCCGACTCGACGAGTACGTCGTCGGCCAGCAACGCGCCAAGAAGGTGCTCTCTGTCGCGGTCTACAACCACTACAACCGCCTGCGTCAGGGCGGCAGTGACGGCGAGAACCTCAGCGTCGAGATCGAGAAGTCGAACGTCCTGCTCGTGGGCCCCACCGGCTCCGGCAAGACGCTCCTCGCGCGCACCCTGGCGCGCATGCTCGACGTGCCGTTCGCCATGGCGGACGCGACGACCCTGACCGAGGCCGGCTACGTCGGCGAGGACGTCGAGAACATCCTGCTCAAGCTCCTGCAAGCCGCCGACTTCGACGTCGAACGCGCGCAGCAGGGGATCATCTACATCGACGAGATCGACAAGATCGGCCGGACGACCGGCAACGTGTCGATCACCCGGGACGTGTCGGGAGAAGGTGTGCAGCAGGCGCTGCTCAAGATCCTCGAGGGCACGACGGCTTCGGTGCCGCCCCAGGGCGGCCGCAAGCACCCCGAGCAGAGCTACATCCAGATCGACACCTCGAACATCCTGTTCCTGTGCGGCGGCACGTTCAGCGGCATCGAGGGTTACATCGCCAAGCGCGTCGGCCAGGAGGTCATCGGCTTCGGCCGCGACCAGGCCGGCAACCCCAGGGTGCGCGTCGGCGACACCAAGGGCCACACCACCCTACCGCCGGTCTCCGACCCGGGCGCCCGGGACGAGTACGTGCGCTACCTGGTCCCCAAGGACCTGATGGAGTTCGGGTTGATCCCCGAGTTCATTGGACGCCTGCCGGTCGTGTCGACCCTCGACACCCTCGGCCGCGAGGAGCTGGTGCGCATCCTGACCGAGCCCAAGAACGCCCTGGTGCGCCAGTACCAGGCCCTTTTCGACCTGTCGGGCAAGCAGCTCAGCTTCACCAAGGAGGCCCTGTTCGAGGTGGCCGACATCGCGATCGAACGCGAGACCGGCGTGCGCGCCCTGCGCTCGATCCTCGAGGACATCCTGCTCGACCTGCTCTACGAGCTGCCCTGTCGCAAGGACCAGGACGACTTCGTGGTCGACGCCAAGGTCGTGCGTGGCGAGGTCTCCCTGGCCAAGGGCCTGACCGCTGCGGACCTGGAAGAGGAGGACCCGCAAGAGCCGGAGGCGCCCCACGTCGTGACCGACGAGGACGAGCCCAGCGAGGAAGAGCGCGAGAGCGCCTGAGCGGGAGCACGGTGCCGCACCACTGCTTCCCACTCGCCCCGAATCGTTTCTACTGCCCGGACCGACCCAGGCGAGTGGGAAGCAGTGGTGCGGCACCGTGCTCCCGCTCACAGGCGAGTGGGAA
>JAQBVH010000389.1 GCA_027623615.1 Planctomycetota bacterium
TGCCGTGTCCGTGGTCCGTACCGAGACTGACATTCTCCTTCACCCGACGACCGAACTCCGACATGAGCAGGATCACGGTCGAGTCCAACCATCCGTCCGCCACCAGGTCCAGGTAGAGGGCCTCGAGGGACGTGGTCATGTCCGCGATCATGTTGGCCATCAGACCGGTGATCGGTCCCTGGTTCTCGTGGTGGTCCCAGCCGTGGTAGTCCGCTCCGATCGCCTCGACGCCGACGTCCGCCTTTAGGATCGCGGCCGTGTACCGCATGCGGTTGCCGAAGTAGGTGTTCGGGTAGGGCACCGCGCCCGAGGAGGTGTAGTTCGCGAAGTCGATCGAGCCGATCAGGTCGATCGCCCCGAAGGTGCCGGCGGCGCCGCTCTTCAGCGGCTCGTCGGTGGCCTGGAACATGTTCTCCAGGGCAGTACGGCGTTCGATGGCCGTGCTCGGTCGGCCGGGGAACTGGAAGCCGGGCGGATCCTCCATGGGCAGGATCTCGTCCGCGCCCACCGCATAGAGCGGCATCAGGGGCTCCATGGCGATGCCGCGCAGGATGCCGCTACCCCAGGGGTTGGTGTCGCGCACGTGCCGTCCCAGCCAGCCGTCCTTGGCCAGGGTGAGGACGCCGTTCGGGATCCCACCCTCCATTGCTTTGAAGGCATCGAAGTGCGAACGGGTCGGGTCCGTGGAGCCGGCGGCGTGCATGACGCACAGGTCGCCGGCGTTGTACATCCCGAGCAGCGGCGCCGCGTTCGGGTTGAGGCCGAAGAAGCCGTCGAGGTCGAGGGCGCCGTTCGGGTTGCCCGGTTGCGGGATCGCCAGCTGGGGCCGGTGGACGTAGAGGTCCGGGTCCCCGTGGGGCGGGACGAGCGAGAGGCCGTCCGCCGCCCCGCGCATGAAGACGTGCACCATCACATCCCGAGGCGGAGCGCCCGGAGCTGCGAAAGAGACGTTGGGCATCCAGGCGGGGGCAGTGACGCCGGCCGCGGTCGCGAGGCTCGTGCCGCGCAGGAACCCTCGGCGGGACAGGCTGCGGTATTCGTCGCAGCTGCCGTGGTCGTGGTCGTGCTTGTTCACGGTAATCCTCCTACTCGTAGTACTGGAAGCTGGGTCCCTGAGCGATGAGGGCGAAGGCCTCCCGCAGGACGACGTTGGGGGTCGTTGTCTGTCCATCCATGAAGGCCTGCACTTCGGCCACATCGGCCGGGTCGCCGTTGCCACCGGTCAGGACGTAGTCGATCTGCCCTGCTTCAGCGAGTCCCGGCGGAGCGAGAGCCATCAGATCCTTGAGGGTCTGCAGGTCCGGCTGGTTGCTGAGCAGGTCGTAGCTCATCAGGGCGGAGGACCAGTCCCAGCGGCCGAGCAGTCCCTTGCCCCAGGCCTCCTCCGTGTCGGGGTATCCGTCGGGCGTGCCGAAGAAGTAAGGCGTGTGCCCCATGTCCTGCAGCTGGAGCGTGAGCTCGATCAGGCTGCTCGAGGAAGTCTGGGTCGCCCGCATGAGCGAGGTCAGGTGGTGATAGGGGCGCTTCAGCTTGCGCTTCACGGGGAAGGGGGTCGCGCTGAGGGTGTCCTGCTTGAGGATCTCCCGCACCATCGGCTTGATCTCGCCGCCAGTGGACAGATAGATCGCCTCCAGGCTGGCGATCAGGGACGCCGGCGGAGCGTAGCCGAGCAGCCACTTGGCCATCTTGGTCGAGATGTAGTTCGCCGTCGCCGGGTGCATGGCCAGGATGTCGAGCACCATGTCCCCGTCGTTCTGGCCACCGTTGGGCGGAATGACGTTGCCGAGCACCGTCTTCTGCCCCTGGTCGTGGAATTGGTCGAGGTAGGTGAACACCCCGAGCGGTCCTGCCGAGTAGATGCCGGTGAAGGTCCAACCGGTGAAGCAGCGCGCGACCTCCTTGACGTCCATCTCGGTGTACGGCCCCGTCACGCCAAGCGTGTGCAGCTCGAGCAGCTCGCGACCGTAGTTCTCCTGGATCGACCCAGACAGGTTGTTCCAGTTGTCGAGGTACCAGAGCATCGCCGCGCTCTTGGGCGAACTCTTGAGCATGTCGGGGAAGTTCCCGAGCGCGTTCTTGCGCGGCACCCGGAAGTCGTCCCGCGTCTTGAACCACAGGCAGAATTCGTCCTGCTGGTTGATGTTGAAGTGGTCCGTCCAAAACTCGACCATGCGTTCGTAGAGCTGCTTGCGCGAGTAGATCGCGCGCAGGAGCAGCGCCTCTTGCAGCTCGACCACGACCGCGTTCGGATCATTGATGTACGTGTCGTACAGATCCGGGTTGGTCATCGTCAGGGTCGGATACGCTGTGAGGGCGTCGTCCACCGCCTGATCATCGATGTTCTCGTAGTCGAGTTGCCAGTCGAGCCACGCGTCGTGGCCCATGTTCTTGGCCTCGACCAGGTCGGGGATGGTGAACCCGTTCGTGGCGTGGTTCAGCAGCGACACCAGCAGCTTGTCCGTGCTTCCCGGTGAGATCGGGTTATGCGCCGGAAGGGGTGGGAACGCCGCCGTCTGGTTCTTGGGCGGGGCGGCCCTGAAGTTGAGGTTCGGCTTGGGAAGCGCCCCGCGCTGAATGCGCGCGAGGAGCCCGCCGGACCTAATACCGAGCGTGGCCATGGGTCTTCCTCCGGGAGGTGGAGACGAGTAGGGAGCGCCGCACCAGCATCGGCGCGGCCGTCATGCATGACGTGGATGTACCGTAATCATTGTTGGGGATCGCCGAAAACACCGTTCGGTAGAACGCAGTTGGTGGGCCAGCAGCGCCTCGAGATGCAGGGTTCCCAGCTCCTGGCCCTGCCCTACACTGAATCCAGGCCGATGCTCTTCCTCCCGAACCTCCTGCCCCTCGTGGGCCTGGTGCTCCCCACCAGCCCCACGTCGACGGACGACCCATTGGTCGTGCGTCTGCTGCCCGACCAGGACAACAGCTTGTTCGAGACGAACGATGGGTCGCTCAGCAACGGCGCCGGCGAGCGTCTCTTCGCTGGCGTGACGGGCTCCGGCTTCAGGCGTCGAGCCCTCCTGCGCTTCGACCTCTCGGTGCTCCCGCCCATGGCGACGATCCTCGACGCGCAGCTGCAGCTCGAGGTCTCGAAGGTGCCCTTCCTCCCGCCCGTGACCAACTTCGCCGTGCACCGGGTGCTCGCGGGTTGGGGCGAGGGCGCCTCGGACGCGCTGGCCGAGGAGGGCACGGGCGCCCCGAGCGAACCAGGCGACGCCACCTGGCTGCACCGGTACTACCCGAACGAGTTCTGGACCACGCCGGGCGGGGACTTCGATCCCGTCTCCAGCGCCCGCGAGAAATGGGGCGCCGGACTGGGACCGATCACCTGGAGCGATGGTGGGCTGCGCCAGGACGTCCAGCGCTGGGTGTCTGGCTTCGCGCCGAACCATGGCTGGCTGATCAAGGCGGTGCACGAGACCAACCCCCTGAACGCCAAGCGCTTCAACTCGCGCGAGTTCGCGGCAGATCCCACCCAGAGGCCGGTGCTCACGATCACCTACACGCTGGGCACGCTCCCGTGCGGCAGCGCGGTGGACTGCGCCGACAACCCGGCCAACGCAGCCTCGATCACCCTGGACAACTGCCTGTGTGAGGCCGGCGCGTTGAACCTGCGGCTGTCGGATGCTCCTGCCGGGGAGCCGGCCTACCTGCTCGTCGGCACGGGAGCGGGCGTTCTCCTCGACCCACCGGGCAGCGCCGCGGACCTCTGCCTGGGCGGTGCGCCGATCGGTCGCTTCGTTGGCGACGCTGGTGTGACCGACGGGGCGGGCGCCTTCTCCACCGACCTCCTGACCGCCACGAGTGGAGGAGGCGCTGGCGGCGTGCCCGACCTCGGCGGATACTTCTGCGCCCCCGCTGGTCAGACCTGGCGCTTCCAATACTGGCACCGCAGCGGCGCGCAGTCGTCGTTCTCCAAGGCCCTGCGCGTCACCTTCCAGTGAGCGAACCTGGAGTCTGGCTCGAGGAGCCCGGCGTCTTTGTCCTGCCTGCAGAGGAGCTCGGACCGGAAGGTCTCGACGCCGAGTTCCGCGCCGGGGCCGAGCGGGCCACCGGCCTACCCGCTGCCTGGTTCAACCGCTTCGACGAGGCCTGGCGTCTCTACTGGTCGCGCACCACGGCGCTGGCCAGCGCCGACCCCTCCACGTGGTTTCCCCCGCGCTGCCAGAGCGTGGTCATCACCCTGGAGGGGGCCGCGGTGCGCCCTTACTTCCAACCCTTCCACCGCAGCTCCTGGCTGCTCGAGCAGTCCGATTTCGACCCGGACGTCCCTGCCGAGTTCGGAGCGTTCCTGATCCTGCAGGTCGAGCGCATGGGCCTCTTGCAGGCAGTCGGGCCGGCCCTGGCCGCGAACCTCTCGTACTGGGTGCAGCGCTCGGTCGAGGAGGTCGCCGCGTTCCGCGAGGGAGCGCGGCGCGCGACCCGGAGCGACGCGCCTGCGTACCAGGCCCTGGCCGAGGCCTTGCCCTGGATCCGACGACTGACGCACCCGCGCCTGCGCCCGGCCAGACTTGCAGAGACGGAGCCGGTGTCCATCCTCGCGGGCTCCGGGCTCGAGGTGCCCAAGCGCC
>JAQBVH010000390.1 GCA_027623615.1 Planctomycetota bacterium
GCGCTTGGCGTGCAGCGCCGCCAGGCCGTCCTGCTCCAAGCTGTCCAGGGTAGACAGGCCGGGCAACCCGCGCGCCAGCTCGCCGCGCCTCAGCCGGAACTCGGGGCGCGGGTGCGGCCCCGGCCAGTCCTCGCTGAAGGTGGTCACGATCGCCCGGCCGCCTGGCGCGACGAGCTGCTGGAGGCGCGCATACAGCCCCCGATCGAGGAACCGGGTCAGCACGACCAGGTCGAAGGTGGGAGCGTCCACGGGCAACCCCGCCGCGAGATCGACGACCCGCGTGAGCACCGCGAGGCCACGCTCGGCCGCGTGGGCCGCGACCCGCTCGAGGGCAACCGGGCTGAAGTCCCAGGCCTCGACCTCGAACCCGCGCTCCGCCAGGGCCAGGGCGTGACGTCCCGTGCCGCAGGCCAGGTCGACCGCTCGGCCCGGTGCACCGGCCCAGCGCAACACGCACGCATCCGGTTCCCCGGGGGCGCCGGCCGCGGCGTGCTTGGCGTCCCAGCGCGCTGAAGCGCTCACTCGAGCGGCTTGCCTTCGGCGTCAACGGCGATGGGTGCGGGGAGACCGAGGCCTTCGAGCTGCGGAACGATCTTCTCGGCGTCGCCCACGAGCACGAGCACAGCGCCCTCCAGGTCGCCGAGCCGCGGCGCCACGGCGTTCAACGCCGCGGCGTCGAGCTGCGCGACCCGTCCCAGCTCGTCGGCGAGGTCGGAGACCGTCCGACCGAACGAGGCCAGCTCCGCGCCGGTCTCGACCAACCCGACCAGCCCCGCGAAGGAGCGGATCGCGTCGAGCCGCCTCTGAGCGCGGGCCTTGTGGGCCTCCTCCTCGGTCAGGTCGCCGCTGCGCAGCCGAGCGAACTCGTCGAGGAAGGCGCCCACGCCCTCGCCAGTGTGCTCGGCTTCGATGCGTGAGAAGGCGACGAAGTGGCCATGTCGTGGTCCGCGCACGAAGCCCGCACCGGCGCCATAGGTGATGCCACGCTCGACGCGCAGGTTCGTGTTCAGCCGACTGGTGAAGCTCCCCCCGAGCACGGTCGCGACGAGGTCGTGAGCGGGGCGTGCGGGGTCCCCGTGGGCGACCGCCGGCAGGAGGAAGCGCACCGCGGTCTGGGTCGCACCCGGGCGATCGTGCAGGACCACGCGCAGCGGCCTCTGCGGTCCGCCGAGCTCCCCGACCGAGGCGCTCGGACTGCTCAGGAGCCCTTTCCAGCCGCCGAACGCCTTCTCGAGCGCGGCAGCCAGCTGCGCGCGATCGATGTCCCCCGCCACGAGGATGCGCACCCCATCGGGACGCACGACCCTGGCGTACTGGGAGACCACGTCGTTGAGCTCGAGACGCGCGACCGTGCGCGGCGAGCCCATGACGCGGTGTGCGTGGGGATGGTGCTGCGGGAAGAACGTCGCCAGTCCGATCTGGCGCGCGAGGCTGCCCGGGTCCTCGGCCTCGAGGGCCAGCGCCGCTTGCCGCTCGCGGTGCAGGCGCGCCCATTCCTCGGGCGCGAAGCGCGGGCGCAGCAGCCCATCCGCGAGCAGGCCCAGGGTGCCCTCGAAGTGCCGTGCCAGGGCGCTCAGCTTCAGCTGAGTCGTCTCCTGGGAGACGCTGGCCGTCAGGCTGCCCCCCATCCGGTCCAGGGCATTGGCGAACGCGGCCGCGTCTCGCTCGCCCGCGCCGCGGGTCTGGAGCTGGGCCATCAGGTCGGTCAGCCCGGCCTTGCCCGCCGGGTCAGCGCCGGCACCGAAGGGCAGCAGCAGCGTGGCCTCGACCATGGGCAGCTCGGCCTGGTGCCAGTGATGCACCGTGATCCCGTTCGAGAGCTGGAAGATCGAGGGCGAGCGCGGCTCGAACGACGTGGGCGCGGCCGGCGTCGGCCGCGCGTCACGTGGATTCGTGTCGGGCTCGACCCGCACGGGCAGCACGCGCTGCACCCGGCGCTGGGCGCCGAGCACTTCGCTCAGGACCTTGCGCACGCCGGCTGTCGTCGCGGTGCGGTAGCGATCCAGGTCGGCCGCGAAGGCGTCCGGCTCGCCGAAGTGCATCTCGTACAGGTTCAGCCGGTCGGCCTTGGTCTGCAGGGACTGCAGGCTGCGCAGGCTGGCGGCCTCGACCTTCGCCTGCGCGCGCGCCAGCTCGTCCTCGGTCGGACCGTCGGCCAGGAACCCGGCGAGCACCTCCTCGATGCGGCGCTCGAGCGTGGCCAGGTCGACGCCGGGGCGCGCCATGGCCGAGACCACGAAGTGCGAGCCGAGCATGCGCGAGGACTGGAAGGCCTCGACCTCCTCGGCGAGCTCGTGCTCGACGACGAGCGCGCGATAGAGACGACTCGACACGCCCTCGGCCAGGATGGTGGCCGCCAGGTCGAGCTCCGCGTCTCCGGCCTGGAACACGCTCGGGCTGTGCCAGCAGAGGCTGGTCCGAGCGAAGGGCGCCAGCGGATCGGTCAGGGTGACCGTCGCGTTCTGGGTGAAGGTGACCGGCCCCGCGCGGCGGTGTGCCGGGTCCGCGTGGCGCGGGATCGAGCCGAACAGGCGCGTGACCTCGGCCCGTACGGCTTCGGGGTCGAAGTCGCCCGCGACGACCAGGCTCGCGTTGTTCGGTACGTAGTACTCGGCGAAGAAGGAGCGCACGTCCTCCAGGGTCGCGGCCTCCAGCTCCGCGTGGCTGCCGATGACCGGGTCGTGGTACGGGTGGTCCTCGGGGTAGAGCAGCGGGAACTGGGCCAGGTAGGCCACCCCGTAGGGTTGGTCCTCGTAGCTCTGGCGTCGTTCGTTGCGCACGACCTCGCGCTCGCCGTCGAGCTTGGCCTGGGTCGTCGCTGCTCCCAGGGCCTCCATCCGGTCGGCCTCGAGCCAGAGCAGCGTCGGGAGCAGCTCGGACGGTCCGACGTCGTAGTAGTTCGTGCGGTCGAAGCTCGTGCTGGCGTTGTTGAAGCCGCCGCCGGCCTCCATCAGGTCGTCGAAGGCCGAGCCCGGGGCGCGCTGCGTACCCAGGAACATCAGGTGTTCGAACAGGTGCGCGAAGCCGCTGCGGCCGGGACGCTCGTCCTTGCCGCCGACCCGATACCAGAGGTTGACGACCACCTGGGGCGTCGAGTGGTCCTCGTGCAGGATGACCGTCAGGCCGTTCTCGAGCACGAACTTCTCGTAGCGCACCTCCTGGGCAGAGGCGGCAGCAGCGAGCGCGAGGGACAGAACGAGCGTGGGCGTCTTCATGGACCCGGTTTCCTTGGGTTCAGCCGGGCATGATCCGACGGGGATCGGGGAGGGTCAAGCGCTGCGGCCCATCCGTATCAGTCCTCCAGGATGAGGGACGGGCAGGTCACCGCCGCCTCCATCTTGTGCAGCTCGGAGAGGTCGAGCTCGACCACCTCGAAGCCCCGCGCGCGCAGCAGCTCGTTCGTGCGCGGGTAGGCGGCGGAGGCGATCAGCTTCCCGCCGATCGCGAGCACGTTGGCGCCGTCCGGCTCCTCGGTGGGCACCGCCACGAGCTCCACGCCCTGGACACGCTCCAGGTTCACGCGGCTGGGGCAGACGAGCAGGGCCTCGGGGCCGAGCCGCGTCAGGGCGCTCTTCATGTGCAGGCACCCGTCGACCTCGACCGCCTTGACCACGTAGCCGTGTTCGAGGACGAGGTGCGCGAGCTGCTTGAGGCCGGCGTGGTTCGTGCGCGCGGACCAGCCGACGTAGAGCACGTCCTCGCACAGGCACACGTCGCCGCCGTCGACCGTGCCCGGCGCGCTGACGCGCAGGAGCTCGCGCCGGGGGGCGAGGGCGGCCTCGATCGTCGGCAGCTCGCCGCGCCGGCTCTCGGCGCCAGGGCGGGTCAGCACGGCTACGTGCTCGAGCACGATCGCGGTGTCCTCGACATACAGGGCGTCGGGGTGCCCCGCGAGCGGCTCGAGCACGGTCACGTCCGCGCCGCAGCCCTCGAGCGCGCGCACGTAGGCCGCGTGCTGCTCGAGCAAGCGCTCACCGTCGACCGGCTCGCGCTCGATGTTGCTCAGCTCGCAGCGCTCCAGCTCGGCGAGGTGCGGACGACGGCAGATGGCGCGCAGGGTCATGACGTCGGCATCAGAGCCGAAGGATGGACGCGGCGCCAGTCGCCCCGGTTCGATTCGAACCCGGGGCGGCCCGCCGGGGTTCAATCAGCGAGCACGATCGTGTCCAAGGTCGTCGTCGCCACGGCGTGGTAGCGCGGACGCGCCTGCGCATAGATCTTGCGCGCGCGCTGCTTGCCCTCCGCGGTCAGGCACAGGGCCTTGTAGATCGGGGAGAGGAACTTGCGCCGGCCGACGCTCATCAGGAACTCCTCCAGCGAGGCGTCCACGCCGTCGTAGCCCGCCTGGATGCTGCGCACGATCCAGTCGCAGCGAATCTCGGCGTTGCCGCTCGCGGTGAAGGCGAAGGTCGCGTCGAGCTCGCCCAGGGTGGCGGCGCTGACGTCCTCGGGCAGGCTGCGCAGGAAGTGCAGCCACTGGTGGGTGACCCAGCCGTCGGTGGTCAGCTCGCCGGGCGCCGCGCCGGCGGCGAGGCGCGCGACCTCGGCCTCGACCACCGTCAGGGCG
>JAQBVH010000391.1 GCA_027623615.1 Planctomycetota bacterium
CGGGACGACGCGAGCGCCAACAAACAGGTCGAGATCGCCGTCGCCGTCGACATCGCCGAGAGCGGCGTCGTGGGCGCGGCCCTCGGGCAGGGGCAGGAGGGTCGGCGCACCGAAGGTGCCATCACCCGCGCCCATGCGCAGCTCGAGGCGCAAGTCGCGGCCGAACACCAGGTCGAGGTTCCCGTCTCCGTCGAGGTCCCCGGTCACGGCAGCGAAGACAGGGCCCGCGCCGACGTCGGTCAACGACTCGCGGTGGCGTGGGGTGCCCCAGGTTCCGGCCAAGGAGCCGTCCCAGATCTGGGGCATGCCGCCTGAGACGACCAGCAGATCGTCGTCGCCGTCACCGTCGAGGTCGAACACGTCGATCGAGGTCGAGGCGCCAGTCTCGAGCCCGAGCCCGATGTCCTCGAGCACGCCCGCGCCCGCGTCGGCGAACACGCGGGTCAGGAGCCCGTCGTTGACGAGCAGCTCCGGCACGGTGTCACCGTCCACATCGAGCACTTCGAGCTCGAGGATGAACTCTGCCGGCAGGTCGTAGGCCGGCTCGAAGATGCCGCCGTCTGCGCCGTACCAGACCTCGATCACGTCCTCGCCAGCGGAGACCGCGTCGATGCGACCATCGCCGTTCAGGTCGACGAGCTCGACGCGGGTCGAGGTGCCCGTGCCCTGGGCGACGAGCTGGAAACCGACGCACGGGATCGGGCGCATCAGGACGTTCTGTCCGTCGAGGGCGACGAGCACGTCCTCCCAGCCATCGTTGTTGGTGTCTGCCACGGCCAGATCACGGCCGCCGCCAGGGGAACTCACCAAGGGCGCAGTAGGGACGAGCAGGGTGCCGCCTTCGTTCTCGTACACCCACAGGCCGAGCTCACCTGCGCAGACCACGTCACGGTCACCGTCGTGGTCCACGTCCCAGTGGGCCAGGGCGGCAAAGTTATCGGTGAGGGGGTAGCTCGCGTCGATCGTGACCTCGATCGGCCCACCCGCCGGCGAGAGGTTGCGGACGACCGTGAGCGCGGTGTCTTCCTGGACGACGAGGTCCGTGCGCCCGGCCCCGAACAGGTCGACCGGCAAGGCGCGCAGCGCCGTCGCGGGGTCGATCAACAGCGACGTGTAGCCGCCCGACTCGAGCCCCTCGTAGAGCAGCACTCCCGTGCCATAGGAGGTCGTGATCAGGTCGCCGATGCCGTCCCGGTTGAGGTCCGCGGCCTCGATCGTGTCGGCCATGGCCTTGAGCCCGGACTGGATGCCAGGCACGTGCTGAGGCCAAAGATCGATGGGGTCGCCGCCCTGCGCGTCGAAGCCACCGACGGGATCCTCGATCAGGTTGGGGGGCAGCTTCGGATTGATGGCCAGCGAGCTCGGGCTGCCGATGCTCGTGGTCCCGACGAACCGCCCGCGGCTGCGCAGGCGCGCGCCGGACCCGAGCACGACGGTGAGCTCGTTGGCAGCAGGCCCATCCACGATCGTGGCGCCAGCCCCGAAGGTGTCTTGCAGGATCGGCAGGAAGAGGACCGAGACGTCGCTGGTGTTCACCGTCACAGGCCCGGAGAACGGCAGGATGACCTGGTCCCCTGGGCTGGCCAGTCCATCCAGGTCCAGGTCCTGGAAGCGGGCGAACCCGCCGAGCACAGGGGGGAAGCCCGCGACAGGCCCGCCTCCAGCAGTGTCGTCGGACACGTGGTGGCAGGCGAGGACGGGGACGAGGCAGAGCAGGGCGCGCTTAGTTCGGATCATGGCAGGGTTCGGACGAACCCCATCATCCTACCCCGGCCAGGCGAGCGCGTCGGGTGACTGTACGTTCAACCGTCCCCCTGGCTGGCCTTGACCAGGGCCAGCTGCGCCGCCAGGTCGGCATTGTCCGGAAATAGGACCAGCCCGGCCTTCCAGGCTGCGATTGCCTTTTCCGAGGCGCCGATCTGCTGATACATGTTGCCGAGCAAGAGATGGGTCTGGGCGTGCTCCGGCGACACGGGCAGGAGGGCCTGCTGCGCAGCGAGCTGCTCGAACTGGGAAATCGCCGCGTTCTGCTTGCCGAACACGGGCGGCCAGAACGACAGCGCGATCGCCTTGTGGAAGCGCGCGTCCCAATGTTGGGGGTCGGCCGCCAGGGCCGCGTCGAAGGCCTGGTCGGCCTTCGTGGCCAGCGCGCCGGCCAGGGGGCCGTTGCCGACGTCCTGGATCTTCTGCAGGTAGGCCTGACCGAGCTGCAGCTGGACTTCGGGGTTCGTCGGGTCGGCCCCGGCCCGGGCCTCGAACGCGGCGATCACTTCGTCGATGCGACCATCCTCCCGCAGCTTCTGCCAGAACGCATGGATCTCGGCCTGGTCCTCCAGCGCGAGGAGCTCCTCGAGCAGGTCCTTCCCGGTCGCAGGCGCCTCGGTTGGTTCCGCCGCTGCGGTGGGCTGCGCTGCGGACTCGGCGGTGCTGAGGAAGCGCCGTACGGCCGCGTCGACCTCTCCACGGGAGATGCGATTGGCCTGGGCGGCTTCCCTGGAGTCGAGGCGCTTGACCAGCTCCGCGAGCTCGGATTGGCTCTGACGCAGGGCGTCCAGCTCCTTCCCGAACTGGGCGAGCTTGGTCGGAGCGACCGCGGGGCGGCGGGGATCCCGCTCCTCGCCTGGATCCCTGGCAAGCATTGGCTGTTCGTGATCCTGCGCGTGCTGGCCGCCGGTGGCCTGGCGTACCTGGCCTTCCACTGGAGCGTGCCTGCGCCGAATCCGGGCCTGGACGCGTACTACGGGTAGTAGCCTCGGCCAGGCGCGCAGGCGGGCTTTAACGGCGCATCGAGACCACTAGGCTCGCCGACAAAAGCGTCGCGGCAGGTGAAGTCACCCGCCGCGACGGCGAAGCCGGGCCCATGAGCGGCACCCTGGGCCGTCACCGGGGGCTGTCTGTCTCTGGCTCTGGTGCTGAGAACCCCGGTGAGGAGTGGGTGACGTCGTGTCGTCGGCGTGTTGTCGGTCCGGCGGAGCCAGGCCCGAGGGCCTGAGCCGGAAAGGAGCGAACTCGGAGGTAGCCCGCGCCCTAAGGCAGACCATACCGAGACGGCCAAGGATCCGGAAGAGGCGTTGGGGCGGATCCGGCTAGGATCTTGAGCCATGTCGGCTACCGCGCTCTCCCTCGCCCTGATCCCGCTCCTGGCTGCTACAGCGACCCTCGAGGACCCGATCCAGCCCAGCGAGTGGCTCGTGCTCGATGGTGTCGACGAGCGCGGCCGACGACCATTCCGTGAGGACGCGGTCTTCGCGACTCACCTGCTCCGGGCAGAGGCAGCGCCCCAGTCCGGACAGGTGCTGCGGGGCTCCGAGCGCGAGGCGGCCTGGACTGCGGTCTCCACCGAGGGCCGAGTGGCGCTGCGCGGTCGGGGGGCCTACGCCTACGCGGCTCTAGAGCGGGAGCAGGCGGGTCTGTTCCTGGCGGAGCTGCGCGGCGCGGCGACGCTGATCGTCAACGGTGAGTCCGTGGCAGGGGACGTCTATCGGTACGGGTTCGAGGGCTATCCGATCGCCCTGCGCGCCGGCCGCAACGACCTGTACGTGACCGGCGCCCGGGGTGGCTTCGACCTGAAGCTCGTCCCGGCCGCGGAGGGCCTCCAGATCGGCGCCCGGGACCGGATCGTGCCGGACCTCGTTCGGGGTGAGCGCCAGGTCGGGCCGATCGGGCTGCTCCTGCGCAACGTGTCCCACGAGGCCTTTCGCTGGCCGCGCTTCGAGCTCGAGGGCCCGGACTACCTGCGCCTCGTGCCGCAGCTCCTGCCCGTTGGCCCGGATCGGCTGCCGGCCCTGGGGCTCGGCCGGGTGTCCCTGGTCCTCGAGAACCTCGGCATTCCCGAGGGCGTCAGCTCGGTGCCGATCGTGCTGCGCGAGGTTCAGTCGGGTGCCGAGGCAGCGCTCGAGCTGGCGGTGCGTGCGCCCGGCGAGCGGCAACGACGCACCTACCGCTCCGAGGTCGACGGCTCCGTGCAGGAGTTCGTGGTCAATCCGCCCCAGGGCAGCACGGATCAACCGATGCGCCTGGCCATCAGCCTGCACGGCGCCGGCGTCGGTGCGTGGGGGCAGGCCGCGAGCTATGGACCCAAGCCCGACTTCTGGGTCGTGGCGCCGACGAACCGGCGTAAGTTCGGCTTCGACTGGCAGGACTGGGGACGGCGCGACGCGTACGACGTGCTCGACGAGGCCCTGCGCCTCTCGGGCGTCCACGCTTCTCGCGTGTACGTGACCGGGCACTCGATGGGTGGGCACGGCACATGGCACCTGGCCGCGAACGACCCCGACCGCTTCGCGGCCTGCGGTCCGAGCGCGGGTTGGGCGACCTTCGACACCTATGGCGGGCGCCCGGAGGGCTCGCGCCAGGAGCTCTGGCACCGCGCGGACGCGGCCAGCCTGACCTTCGAGGTGGTCGACAATCTGAAGCAGGTCGCGCCGTTCGTGATCCACGGAACCGCCGACCGCAACGTGCCGCCGAGCCAGGCGCTGTCCATGCTCGAGGCTCTGGCCAAGGCAGGCGCGACGGTCGAGGTGCACCTCGAGGGCGGCGCGGGCCACTGGTGGGGCGGGCGCTG
>JAQBVH010000392.1 GCA_027623615.1 Planctomycetota bacterium
CCGCTGGCTGTCATTCTGGCCCCTGGTCGCCGTCGCCGGAGTGCCGCCTACCCGAGGTTCGAGGCCCCCACCGCGGCTCCTGCTCTCCCGCGTCGTCGCACCGTGCACAAGCCGTTGGTAGCTTGGACGTTAGGTCACCCGAGACTGCGTGGGTCGACCAGGACCCGAAGTTGCTCGTAGCTCTTGGGAAACCACGTGGAACCAGTACCCTAGAATGCATATTGAACGCGAGGCCCTACCCCTTGCGAGACCTGCTCTGCCCACCCCCCCGGGTTCCTCCCCCGGAACCTGCTCCCGACCCGGCAGCGCGGGCCCTGATCACCGAACATCGATGCAGGCCCTCGACTCTCTTTCTGGTGGACGCCTCCTCGGCGGCCCAGGCGTTCAACGGCGCCTCTTGGAGCGCTTGGAGCTCCTGGGCACCGAGATCCCCGCCGAAGAGAAGGCTCGCATGATCGCGATCGCGGGGGATGCCGAGCGCGCCCCCGACTCCATCCGGGATGCTGTTTCGACGCGCCTGATGGAGTGTTTCCGAGCGGATCGGGACCGAACGTGCTTCGGGCTGCTCTACGAGCTGAACGGCACCCACCTGTTGGCCCAGGTCGCTTCACGCCTGCGCCGTTACACCAGCAAGGCTGACCCGCTGGACGTGCTGCAGGAGGTGTTCTTCAACGTCTACCGCTACCCCCATCGCTTCAACTCGGCCCGCGAAGACGCCTTCCGGGTCTGGTCCGCGATGATCGTGCGCAACACGGTGCTCAAGCACCTGCGCAGTCAGGGTCGCGGCGGCCGGGCGGAGATCCCCTTCGAGGACCTCTCCGATCAGCCGGAGTCCTCGGGCAAGACTCCGATCGGGGACGTGCTCGAGGCCGAACAGAACGAACAATGTGCGCGGGTCTACCTGACCTACCTGCAGCTCTACCTGCGCTTCTACTCGATGCTCTCCGACCGCGAGCGGCGGGCGCTGCACTTGGTCGAAGTCGAGGGCGAGAGCTACCGCAGCGCGGCAGCCGACCTCGGGATCAAGCTCGAGAACCTGAAGATGGTGATCTTCCGCGCGCGTCGGAAGATCCACCGTGCCATGCGACGGGTCTTCGACGGCCTGCCGCCGGATTGTCGACCGGCCCGTGATCCCCGGCCCGCCGATGTGCGGTCCAAGGGGGAACGCGCTGCGCAGGCCAAGGAAGGTGACGCATGAGCCGTCCGAATCACGACTCCACAAGTTTTCACGACTGGTCCGAGGGCCTGACCCCGGCCCAGGAGCAGCTCCAATCCAACCTCAGCTGTCTTGTTGACGGGGAGCTCGACGAGGTGGCTGCGGCGCACGTCATGGTGCAGCTGGAGGAATCCACGGAATGCCAGGCGTTCTTCGAGGATGCTCGGCGCTTCGTCCGTCTGCACAAGGACATGGCCGACCCGGAGCGCCTCGAGGCGCGCATGGCCATGATGACCGGCGCCCTCCTCGGCGAGGGTGAGATGGTTGCTGAGGCCGCCCGGGCGGACGTCGTCCACCGACTGGCCACGATCTTCTATCAGCTGGGCAAGGCCTACGTCCTGGCCGGGGTGGACGGCGACGGCTTCCGCGAGCGGGTCTTCGAGGCCTCGGTCGAGGTCGACGACGCCAAGACCTCCGGTCGCGGTTTCGTGGACGGGGTGCTGTTGTCCGGCAAGGACGCGCGCACCAACCTGAACTGGCGCCAAGCCCGGCACCTTCTCAACGGCCGCCTCGAGAAGATCGCCGATCCCCTCGAGAAGGGTGAGCGGTTGCTGATGCAGGCCCTCGACACCGAGTCCGAACACGAGGAAGCCCGGATCTATCTCGGCTTCCTCTACAACCACCAGGGCAAGAAGATCAAGGCAGCGGAGATGTACCGCGACGTCTTCGACTCGGCCCTGTGTGAGGAGAACCGCGGCCACGCCGCCAACCAGCTCGGGCGCCTGTACCTCTGGGAAGAGGACTACCGCAAGGCGACCATCTGCTGGCGCTGGCTCACGATGAGCGGCCTCGCAGACCGCGACGAACGGTTCTGGATGGCTCGGTTTAACATTGGTGTGGCCTATGCCCTCGCCGGTGACCCGAGCCGCTCCACCGACTACTTCCGACAGCTACTCGACGCCCACATGGAACACCTGACAGAGGTGATCCGTTATTTCACTAGCGGGCCCGAGCTGGCTGAAGCGATTGATTCCCAGGCAGGATTCGCTGAGCTGCTACTGGAGCGTTGTCCAGAGCTGTTCCAACCAGACGCCCACGGCCTCGAAGCCCAGGGGTGAGACCATGAAGACGTACCTGAACAAACTTGGAGGCTGGGCGCCCCTCACCCTGGGAGTTGGACTCCTCGGGACGGCGGTGACACTCGGGGCGACCCTGGGTGTGGCGACGATCGCCGCAACGAGCCTCACTTCCCCCGCGGTCGGTGACTCGACCATTGGCAGCCTCCCCTCCGCAGACGAGGGGGACGGCAGCCAGAACTTCTACCTCGCTGGACCCCGCGAGCTGGTGGCCGACACGATCGTCGACACCTACGGGGACGGGTTCTACGTGCTGATCGCACTGCCCGACGATCAGGTCTGGATCGAGTTCTACGGGGACGTGACCGTCCACTTCGACCAGGGGCTCCTCGAGCAGCACCCTGAGCTCCAGCTCGGCCTGAGCGCCGGCTTCAACGGGGGTGGCATGGTGCTCGTTCCGGAGATCGATGGCGAGTTCTCCTCGCGCGAGTTCTCGGTGGAAGCCGGCCACAGCTTCCAGACGCCGTACGCCCGGTTCGCTGGTCTGCTCGACGCGCCGCTTTCGTTCCACAGCACCCAGGTGCTGACGGGCCTGCGCGGCGAAACCAGCTTCCTCGCCCTGAACAGCCGCGTGATCATTCAGCAGGACCTCAAGTAATTCCTGACGCAAGCCATTCCTGACGACCGGGACCTCGGTCGAGGATCACCACGCGGGCTCCGGACTCTGATCCGGGGCCCGCGTTCCTGCGTCGGAGGGCCGCGTTGCGGATCGAGGCTTCCGGTCCGCGGGTACAGACGCTAGAACGGCGGAGTGAACCCCACCCTGCTCGCCATCGATGCCGGCACGACCGGCGTGACGACACTCCTCTTCGATGCGGACCTGCGGCCGATCTCCCGGGCCTACCGGGAGTTCCCCCAGTCCTTCCCGCGGCCGGGGTGGGTGGAGCACGACGCGGGAGACATCCTCGGCGCGGTTGACGCCACCCTGGCGGAGGTGCTTGAGGGGCGCGAGGCTCCGGTCGCGGTGGGCATCACGAACCAACGTGAGACGATCTTCGCCCTCGACCTGGGCTCGGGTCAGGCCCTCGACAGCGGGCTCGTCTGGCAGGACCGCCGCACGGCGGATCGCTGTCGTGAGCTGGAGGCAGCAGGTCACCTCGACCTGGTCCGCCGCAAGACCGGCCTCGTGCTCGACCCGTACTTCAGCGGCAGCAAGATCGAGTGGCTGCTGCGGAACCGGCCCGAGGTCGCCGAGGCTGCGCGGGCCGGCCGCGTCCGCTTCTGCACGGTGGACGCCCTGATCGTCCATCACCTCACCCGCGGCGCGACCTGCGCCACCGACCCGACCAACGCGTCGCGCACCATGCTGTGCGACCTGGACACGGGCACCTGGGACACGGAGCTGTGCGCCCTCTTCGGCGTCGACGTCGCGTGGCTGCCCGAGATCCGCCCCTCCGCTGGCGACTTCGGCGTAGCGCAGCTTCCGGGCGGACTCGAGGTGCCCCTGCGCGGCATCGCCGGGGACCAACAAGCAGCGCTCTTCGGCCAGGGCTGCTGGGAGGAGGGCTCCTTCAAGAACACCTACGGCACGGGCTGCTTCCTGCTGCTCAACACAGGCGATCGACGCGTGGCCGTCCAGGGGCTCTTGACCACCCTGGCGGTCCGTCGGGACGGAGGGCGCGCCTTCGCCCTCGAGGGCTCGCTCTTCAGCGGTGGTCTCGTCATCCAATGGCTGCGCGACCAGCTCGGCATCCTCGCGAACGCATCGGAGTCCGAGGCCCTGGCACGTTCGGTCGAGGACAGCGGCGGTGTCTACCTGATCCCGGCCTTCGCCGGCCTCGGCGCTCCCTACTGGGACCCGGACGCACGCGCAGCCCTGCTCGGCATGACCCGTGGCACGGGCCGCGCCCACATCGCGCGCGCCGCACTCGAGGCGATCGCCTATCAGTGCGTCGAGATCGTCGAGCTCTTGCGCTCCGAGACCGGCCTCGCCATCGACGAGCTCCTCGTCGATGGCGGCGCGGCCGCGAACGACCTGTTGATGCAGATGCAAGCCGACTTCGCCGGCCTGCGCGTGCAGCGCCCCGCCAACCTCGAGACCACGGCCCGCGGCGCCGCGGCCTTGGCGGGCCTCGGCGCCGGGGTCTGGTCGGACCCCGGAAGCGCAGGTGCGTTCCGTGAGGGCTTCACCTCGTTCGAGCCGACCTTGTCGGCCGCAGATCGGGAGAGCGCGCTCGTCGGTTGGCGCGCTGCCGTCGCGCGCGTGCGTACCTGCTAGGCGACCCCGCTGGGGCCGCCTACGCCTCCTTCGGAGGCGTGAGTGTT
>JAQBVH010000393.1 GCA_027623615.1 Planctomycetota bacterium
CCTCTTCCAGCTCGTGTTCGGCGGGCTCGGCGGCTTCTGCGGGAGCCTGCTCGCGGGGCGCGCCGGCGAATGGGCCCGGGCGGGAGACACGCTGGATCCCTCGCGCTTGTTCCTCGTCCCCCTGGCGTTTGCCACCGCGGCGACGGTGCTCCTGTGGTTATGCTACCCGCGCCGGTCAGCGCAGCCGTAGCCTCGATCGCGCCCCCCGCTGCCAGCATCGCCAAGGCCGCCGCGACTGGTGGGGGCGCTGGTGCGAGCGGGTCGCGAAACGCGTCTCTTACTACCTCCCGGGCAGGTTCCGGCGCGGCCCGTAGTTCTCGCGCCGAGGCGAGGTAGTTTCCTCCATTGCCTGCTGAGCCCTCCGCCCGCTCGGCGCCTCCAGCCTGCTGCCCTCCCCAGCCCATGCTCCGGCAACTCGTACTCACCTCCGTACTCCTCGCGCCGGCCCTGCCCGCCGCGCTCGCGACCTCCGTCCAGGACGTGTCCCCGTTCCGCCAGGCCCTCGACCGGGCCGAACGGGCGCTGCTCAACGGCGACCTCGAGGGGGCCCACGCCCAGCTCGTGCGTGCCCTCGAGCGGGATCGCCGCGCCGTCGACGCCTGGGACGCGCTGGCGCGCTGGGCGGCCATGGCCGCGGACCGGGACCAGGAGGTGTACGCGCGCCACAAGCAGCACGACCTGGCGGTGGCGCAGGGGCGCGACCGCAAGGAGCTGCGCCGGCTGCGCGAGGAGCTCGTGCTGCTCGACCCGATCGCGGTCGACCTGTTCCAGCTGCGCGACCGCTTCCTGCGCCGCCTGGTGGACCTGGCGACCAGCTACGAGAAGGCCGACCGACCGCACGGCGCGATCCGCATCTGGAAGCAGGTGCTCGCCCTCGACCCCGAGAACGTCGAGGCGCCGGCGGCGATCGAGCGCATCGCGGCCAGCCCGGACCCGAGCCTCGCCGAGCACGCCAAGCCCAAGGACCTCTTCGCCGACGTCGACGCGGAGTGGATCGAGGAGTTCGACGCCGCGCACGCGACCTGGGACACGGCCGCGGAGCTCGAGCGCAGTAACTACATCACGGTGACCGACGCCGGCTACGAGGTGCTCGTGCGCGCCGCCGAGGCCATGGAGCAGATGAACTCCTTCTACCGGCAGTTCTTCCGCTACGGCACCGAGGAGGACGGCAAGAACGTGCCGCGCATCCGCGTGCACATCTTCAAGACCCGCGAGGAGTACCTGACCCTCGGGATCGGTCCGCCGGTCGAGTGGTCCGGCGGCCACTTCACGGGAGGCGCGGTCGAGACCTACGTCGAGGGCGGCTTCGAGAGCATGGTCGGCACCCTCTTCCACGAGGCGGCGCACCAGTTCGTGTCCCTGGCCACCAACGCGGTCGGTTGGCTCAACGAGGGGCTGGCCAGCTTCTTCGAGGGCACGCGCATCCTGCCCAACGGCACGGTGATCATGAACATGCCGGCCAACCACCGGCTGTTCCCCCTCGCCGAGCGCATGGACAAGGGCTGGATGGCCCACGCGCAGGACGGCTACGACCCGAACGACTCGAGCTCGACGCCGGAGAAGGCGCCGACCTTCCGCATCCTGATCGAGAACCGCTACTCCTGGGGTCCGCCCTGGTATGCGCCGACCTGGGGGCTGGTCTACTTCCTCTACAACTACCAGGACCCGGTCGACGGCCGCTTCGTCTATCGCGCGGCGTTCCAGGAGTTCATCAACGCCTCCGGCGGCAAGACCGGCGACTCGGCGGTGGGGACCTTCACCGAGGTCGTGCTCGCCCATCCCAAGCCCGCGTACAAGGTCGAGGGCGCCGGCGCGGTCACCCTGCCCGCGACGGTCGAGGAGATCGACGCCGTGTGGAAGGCGTGGACCCTCGCCCTGCGCGAAGAGGTGCAGGGAAACGTGACCAAGGCCAAGCCCTACGGCGACTGGGGCCGCTACGCGGTCGAGGCGGGCGACTACGTCGACGCCCTCGAGCACTTCGAGAAGGGGCTCGTGGCCAACCCGGGCGACGTGGACCTCCTACTCGCCTTCGCCGACCTGCTGGAGGAGCACTTCGACGACTCCGATCGCGCCGCCAAGCTGGCCGCCGAGGCGCTGTACTGGCTCGAGCGGCAGGACGTGCCCGACGAGCGCAAGATCAAGGACGTGGAGCGCCTGCTCGCCAAGCTCGACCCGAAGCTGCGCACCCTCGGCCGGCTGCAGGAGGAGATGGCGGTCGCCGTGCGCGGCCTGGTCGAACGCTATGGCGCCGCGGGACTCGACCTGATGGTCATGGACGTCGCCTGGCGCGGCGTGGCCGAGCTGGGGCTCGACGACCTGATCACGCCCTACAGTGACGCGGTCGCGCGCACCGGGCGTGACCTTTCCCTGTGGAGCCTGGCCTACAACGAGGAGGACCTCTCCGGCTGGGTGGGCGGCACCGCCCAGGACTTCCGGCCCGACGGATCGCTCCTGCGCGCGCGCTTCGGAGAGTACGAGCCCGGCAACTTCGACTTCCGCTTCCTGACCATGGACCGGGTCACGGCCGGGGACTTCTCGATGGAGGTCGAGCTGCTCGCCGACCCGGACGCGATCCAGTTCGCGGGCCTGGTGTGGGGGCGCAAGACCGGTAACACGTTCCACGGGTTCCTGCACTTCCCCGCCCGCAACGCGGGAGAGGGGACCGTGCTCCAGGGCTGGGTCGATCTGATCACCGCCTTCGGCACCTCGAACATCAAGACCTGGCGCCACCTGCCCGTGCCGCCCGCGGAGCAGGTCGCGGAGGGGCGTTCGAGCTCGGGCGCCTGGCGCAAGCTGCGCGTCGACGTGGTCGGCAAGATGGTCGACCTCTGGTTCGATGGTGAGCTCGTCGCGAGCCACGCGTTCCCGAGCCGCGAGGTGCTGTACGGCGGCTTCGGCCTGGTCTGCGGGCCCGGCGAGTGCGCTTTCAAGAACGTGCGCTTCCTCTCGCGTGATCCCCGCGATCCGGCGGCCGAAATCCTGCGCGCCAAGCGTGTGGCGGCCAACGACTCGACCGCCGAGGGCTCGGACAATGGGAGCTGGCTGGGCAAGGTGCCGCCCTTCCCACGCGCCAAGCGCTGGGTGCAGGGACAGCGCACCTCGTTCCTGGACAAGGGGGAAGTGCCGCAGCTCGTCGTGCTCTGGAGCCTCGCGCAGAACGAGATGATCCGCGTCGACGAGTGGCTCAGCTACCTGGCCGAGGAGCACGCCGGCGTCGGGCTCGAGGTGTTCTCGGTCGCAGCCATGGTCGATGACGCGCAGCTCGACGCCTACCTGGAGACGCATCCCTTCCCGGGCACGATGCTGGTCGATTTCCTCGAGGAGAACACCAGCGGCATCGGCGAGGCCTTCGAGCAGTATTCGATCCGCAAGTTCAACCTGCCGCGGGTGCTGTTGCTCGACGTGGACGGCACGGTCATCTGGGAGGGCGACCCGGGCTTCCCCCTCAACCAGCCGCCGGTCGAGCCCTTCGCGAGCTATCTCGATGACCCGCTGCAGGAGCTGATCGACCGGGGCAAGCTCTACGAGCTGCGCAACTGGCGCGCGCAGTGGGAGGACGAGAGCCTGCCGGCCCTGCGCGGCGGCGACCTGCCGGGGGTGATCGAGCATCTGCTCGCCGCCGAGCAGTTCGACCGTTCCCTGCAGGGAGTGGGGCGCGCGCGCCACGTCGTCGACGCCCTGCGCTCGGCGGCCCTCGACCTCGAGGACACGGGCGCCCGCCTGGCGGAGCGTGAGGCAGAGGCCGCCTTCGTCACGCTGATCGAGTGGATGGGCGCCGCCGGCTTCGCGCCGACGCCCGTGGAGCTGCGCGCGGTCAAGAAGGTGCTCGAGTCGGATGGCGCCGAGGACTGGGAGAAGGCCCTCAAGCTGACCGGCCGCTTCCTGAAAGCGAAGCGCGGGACGCCCGAGGAGAACGGCGCCGAGCTGCTCAGCGGGCTCGAAGCCCTGGAAGGACTCTTCGTGGACGAGCTACTGGGCGACCTCGCTTCCTGCGCAGGCGCTGGAAACTGGGAGGCCTTCGAGCGGCTCATCAACGAGGCGCCCGGCCGCCCGAGCGTCTGGCTGGCGCGCAAGTTCCTGGGGCTCGACGCCGGCCAGTGACGCTGCAAGTCCAGTGACGCAGCAAGTGAGGTAGCGTCATCCCGGGACGCAGTCCAACCGAGGCTAGGGTCGCTCAGACGCCGACCGTCGCGCTGCGCGCCGCGCGCGAGACGGAGGCGGCGACCGCTTGCATGACGCCTGCGTCGAACGGGCCGGGGAGCACGCGCTCGGGGGTCGGATGCTCGACGCAGTTCGCCAGCGCGCGCGCCGCGGCCAGCTTCATGCCGGCGGTGATGGTCGGCGCGCCCGCGTCGAGGGCGCCGCGGAAGATGCCTGGGAAGGCCAGCACGTTGTTGACCTGGTTGGGCATGTCGCTGCGGCCGGTACCCACCACGGCTGCGCCGGCGGCGAGCGCTTCGTCGGGCAGGATCTCGGGGATCGGGTTGGCCATCGCGAACAGGATCGGGTGCGCGGCCATGCCCTTCACGTCGGCCCCGCTGAGGAGGCCACCCTT
>JAQBVH010000394.1 GCA_027623615.1 Planctomycetota bacterium
CGAGGCCGCGCCCGAGGCCCTCGGCGTCGACGAGGCCCGCGACATCAGCGAGCTCTGGAACGACCTGCCCGAGCTCCTCCTCGGCTACGAGCGCATCCTCTGGCGCCTCGGCAACGACGTCGACCGCGACCGCAAGATGATCGAGACGGTCGAGGCCTTGCGGGGCAAGGCCCGCGGCGGCATCCGCCCCCCCGCAGAGCTGATCGACCACACCCCCTTCCTGCACGAGCAGCGCCTCCACAAGAGCGAGGGTGAGATCGCGCTGATGCGCGCCGCCGCCGCGATCACGAGCGAGGCCCACCAGGCCGCCATGCGCGAGGCCAGGCCGGGCATGGGCGAGAACGAGGTCGACGCGCTGATCGAATACACGTTCAAGCGCCGCGGCAGCACCGGCCCGGCGTACAACAACATCGTCGCGGGCGGCGCGAACGCCTGCTGCCTGCACTACGTCGAGAACGACATGCCCCTCGCCGAGGGTGACCTGCTCCTGATCGACGCCGGTGCCGAGAAGGACTACTACGCCTCGGACGTGACGCGCACCTTCCCCATCGGCGGCAGCTTCAACCCCGAGCAGCGCGCGATCTACGAGATCGTGCTGCGTGCGCAGAAGGCGGCGATCGACCACGTCAAGCCCGGCGTCAGCTTCAACTCGGTCCACGACATCGCGACCGCAGCGCTGATCGACGGGCTGCTCGGGCTGGGCCTGTGCGAGGGCACGCGCGAGTCGGTCCTCGAGGACGGCTCGTACCGTGAGTTCTACATGCACCGCACGGGCCACTGGATCGGCCTCGACGTCCACGACTGCGGCTACTACGCGATCGAGGGTGACTCGCGCCTGCTCGAGCCGGGGATGGTGTTGACCGTGGAGCCAGGCCTCTACCTCGATCCCGAGAACGAGGACATCGACCCCAAGTGGCGCGGCATCGGCGTGCGCATCGAGGACGACATCCTCGTCACCGAGAGCGGCTACGAGAACCTCACCGCCGACATCCCCAAGGAGGTCGACGAGGTGGAAGCGGCCTGCGCCGGGGCGAACCTGGCCACGAGCCGAGCTTGAAAATCCTGTCCCGGCGGCGTCGCATGGGGCCCTGATGTCCAGCCTCCAAGGCGACCCGCGCACTGATGTCTGGACCCTGCCCGGTTCCATGGACGCGCTGGCCTCCGCCGCGCGACGCGCCGGGCGACCGGGGATCCGCTGGTTGGGCGGGATGGCCTACCAGGTGGTCGCCCTCGGTTGGTTCACCGGCGCCGTCGTCGCCGGCCCGGTCCTGCAGGGTTCCCTGATGGACCCCGGCTTCTTCCGCAACCTGGCGCGCGTCGAGTGGCGCTGGCTGCCGGGGCTCGAGGACCTGATCGTCCATGTCCGACACAACCCGGCCTCCGGCCTCATTCTGATCCCGATCGCCCTGGTTCTGTTCCGCCTGGTCGCGGGTCTGGCCAAGGAGACGCTCAGCGATCCCGACCCGAGCGACCCGACCCTCGACCTGCGCGCCCGCAAGTCCCTGCGCCGCGGCCCCGGTCTGAGGCGCCTCTGGAGGCAGGGCGAGGGGCTGACCTTCTCTTCCGCGGCGCTGTGGGTGCAGTTCCTCTTGATGATGTTCGGGGCAACGTTCCTGTTCATCGGGCCCGCGCAGCTCTTCGTGCGCTTCGCGTACCTGGATGACCTGGGCGCTGTGACCGCGATCATCTCGGGCGTCCTACTCGGGCTGCTCGTCCTCTATAGCTTCCTGCTGTCGATCCTGTTCCAGATCGCGCTGCACAGCCTGGCGGCCAACCAGCGCGGCGTCGGCTCGGCGCTGCTGCACGCGTGGCGCATCGCGCGCAACGATCCGATGGCCGCCGCCCGGGCCGCGATGGCGGACGCGGTGCTGACCTTCACCGTGCTCGCGATCCAGATCGGCGTCGCGGTCGTGGAGGCTCTGGTGCGGGTCCCAGAGGCGATCCAGTGGCTACCGCTCGTCGCGCTGCTCGGCTTCCTCGGGCTCGCCCGCTGCTTCTTCTGGGGCAGGGTGTACCGCACCCTCGGTGGGCTCTCGACCCTCGACCCCGACGTGCCCGGCGGGCTGGAGCGACCGCCCACCGGTCGCGCGAGTGCCTGAGCTCACGGGCGTCACCAATGGCGCGTCGTTGGGAGTCAGGGGTCGGAGTTGCGGTGCCGCACTCCCACCCCGTACTCCCACGAAAAAGCGGGTGGTCCGTGAGGACCACCCGCTTGAAGGGTGGTGAGCGCGCCAGGTCTCGAACCTGGGACCTACTGGTTAAAAGCCAGTTGCTCTACCAACTGAGCTACGCGCCCACGATTTGAGCCGGGAAATCTACCGAAGGTCGGATGCCGGGCCAAGCCCCGCGTGAAGGAAATCGCGATGCCCCGCCGGCAGCGGTCGTGGCGCCCGGATCGAACGCTGGAACGCTGCCCGCCTGCTAGACCTCCAAGATCTCGGTGGTCTTCTTCTCCTGAATCTCGGAGACCTTCTTCTCCATCTCCTTGAGCACCTCCTGGATCTCGTCGTGCAGGGAGCGGTTGTCGTCCTCGGTCAGCTTGCTCTGCTTGGTCAAAGCGTCCGACTCCTTGTTCGCATCCCGGCGGATGTTGCGCATCGCAACGCGCCCCTCCTCAGAGATCTCCTTGGCCCGCGCCGCATACTTCTTGCGCTGCTCCCCAGACAGGGGCGGCATGTTCAGGCGGATGACCTTGCCGTCGTTCTCGGGGCTGATGCCCAGGTCCGACTTCATCACGGCCTTGCCGATCTCATCGAGGGCCGAGGCGTCGAAGGGCTTGATCACGATCTGGCGCGGCTCGGGTATCGAGATCTGAGCTAGCTGGTTCAGCGGCGTGGGCGACCCGTAGTAGTCGACGCGGATGTTGTCGACCAGGCTAGACGACGCCCGGGACGTACGGATGTTGCGCAGCTGCTCCTGGGTGTGGCCCAGGGCTTTCTCCATGCGCTCGCGGGCGGTGTCGAGGATTTCTTCGTAGCTCATGCCGACTCTCCTTGGCTCCGGATCAGGGTGCCGATTTGATCCCCCCGGACGACCCTCTCCAGGTTTCCCTCCTGGAACAGGTCGAACACGATCACGGGGAGGTTGTTCTCGCTGGCGAGGGTGATCGCCGTGCCGTCCATGACGCGCAGGTCGCGCTCGATGACCTGACGGTAGGTGAGCTCGGTGAAGCGCTCCGCGTCCGGATTGGTCTTCGGGTCGGCCGAGTAGACCCCGTCGACCTTGGTCGCCTTCAGCAGCACCTCGCAACCGAGCTCGTTCGCGCGCAACGCGGCCGCGGTGTCGGTCGTGAAGAAGGGGTTGCCCGTCCCGGCCGCCAACAACACGGCGCGACCGCGGGTCAGATGCGCCTCCGCGCGGCGGCGCACGAAGGGCTCCGCTACCTGGCGGATCTCGAGGGCGCTCATCACCCGCGTCTCGACGCCCTGCTGCTCGATCGCGTCGGACAACGCCAGCGCATTGATCACCGTACCGAGCATGCCCATGTAGTCCGCCGTCGCCCGATGTCCGCCCAGCCGGCTGAACTCGGCGCCGCGCAGGATGTTGCCCCCGCCGCACACCAGCGCCACCTCGACGCCGAGGTTCATGACCCGCGCGATCTGGGCCGCGAGTAGCTGGACGTGTTCGGGGTCGATGCCGTGGCCGGTCGAGCTGTCGCCCAGGGCCTCGCCAGAGAGCTTGAGGAGGATGCGGTGGTAGGACATGGCGGAGCGGCGCACAGGATAGGGGCAAGCGGCCGCAGGATCCCGCGGGATTCGGGAGTGGATCGACCCGGATCGAACTAGCTCAGGTCGAAGTGGGCGTACTCGTGCAGGTTCGTACCCTCCCCGAGCTTCGCCTCGAGCACCTCGCCGACGCTGCGCTCGGGGTCGCGGGCCCAGGGACGCAGGAGGAGCGACGCCACGTCGCAGACCTGCTGGGGGCCGTCCTCGCCCACGACCAGGTCCCCCGCGCGGTCGGTCAGGATCTGCCCCGCCAGCTGGAACGCGACCTCGCGCAGCTCCTCCATGGGCGCCGGGGTGAGCAGGTTGAGCATCACCCCACGGCGGCAGTCCGGGTGGACCCAGGTCCAGATGCGCCCCTCCGGGTGGGCGAAGCGCGCCAGCCCCTTCACGCGCACGTCCTCGCCCACCTCCTCGACGAAGCGTCGCTGGGCGTCGGACACGGTTCCGCCCCGGTAGGACCAATCCTGGGCAGCCAGGTCCTCCAGGTCGTGGGGAGCGCGCTCGAGGACATGGAGGGTCAGCCGATCCACGTAGTCGACGAACTTGCCCGAGCGGGACAGGGCCTCGCTCGCGCAGCACACCGCCACCAGGGCTCCGGCGCTTTCGTCCTCGGAGACGATCGCCGCGACGCGCCCGTGGGGAGTGCGGAGGGCTCCAGTGGGAGGAGTGGGCACGGTGCCCGCCGATTGTAAGGGCTCAGGTCCCGACCGCGAAGCGCGCACTGCCCTGCATCTCCGACCCCGCTCCCAGACGCCGCAGGCGTTGGCTGAGTTCCCGGGGTGCCTCACCCGCCAGGAGACGCCGGCAAAGCTGGGCGACGAGG
>JAQBVH010000395.1 GCA_027623615.1 Planctomycetota bacterium
GGGGGGGGGACGTCTTCCCCGGTCTGCGCGAACGCAAACGGGGCAGACGCGACGAGGGCCAGGAGGCCGAACGCGCGGTGGTGCATAGAAGAGAGTGGGCTGGAGGGATCCCAGGGGGCTCGCAGGCAGGCCACGGCCCCGGTGGAGAGAGGTCGGTCGGGACGGAGAGGTTCCGACCTGGGTCCTAGAGGCTCAGGACGTGCCGTCTTCTTTCCCAGTTCCCCCAGGACCGTTGATCTTGGGTAACCCAATTGGGGACGCCCGGGGAACCGACTGAAAATCGGGGTGTGGAACCGGGGCAGACCCGCTAGAAACGGGCCGCAAACCCTTCTGCGGGACCCTCGTCTCCTTCACCAAACCTCAAGCAGCCAACCATGAAAATCTCGATCGAGTACTGCGTTCAGTGAAACTACAAGCCTCAGGCTGCCGGTCTGGCCGCCGAACTTCGTGAGGTCCACCCCGACGTCGAGATCGAGTTGATCGAGTCCGGCGGTGGCGTCTTCGAGATCACCCTGGACGGCAAGCTGGTCTTCTCCAAGAAGGCGACGGAGCGCTTCCCCGAGTACCAGGAGATCCCGAACCTGCTCATCTGAGGTCCGTCTACGAGGCGTCTTCGGGTACCCAAATGACCACGACCCTCCGCGGGGACGAATCGTCCCGCGGAGGGTCGTGATCGTTCCTCCCGATCCGGACGGTCCGAGTCGAGTGGAGTGCGGGGTCCCGAGGGGGGCAGGTCCTTGGGCAGGAGCCTCGGGGGTGGGAGGGGAGAACGGGTGGACGCGGCAGAGAGATGCGTCCTAGAGAGCGTAGAGCAGCAGGCCAAGCACCAGGGCGAACAGGAGAGCCGTCGTCGTCGACGGGACCTGTCCACGGGTGCTCGCCGTGGGATGCGGAGCCATGGTGAAAACGCGATGGGGAGGTGAGAGAGAGCCACGGCCGGCCCCGAGAGGTCGACAAGCCCACAACTATCACGGGGCTAAACGTTTCGGGGAGGTATCTTGGGAATCCAGCGGGAATTCGGGGAAAACCCGGAACCTGATCGTCGAGGAATCCACTCGGCCGAGCTGCGGTGCAGATGATCCAGCCCCCGTCGACTGCCCACGGGAGGACACCCCCCTCCGCGTCCCGACCTGAGCCGAAACCAGACCTCCACCGCCCTGTTGGGCCGCGCCATGCTCGTCACAACCCTGCTCCTCAGCCTCGCTCCTGGCCAAGACCTCCTCCCCGGTCAGGCACTCGGCGAACCGCCCACCCGCTATCCGCGGGTCGACGACCTGCGCGGGCCCGAGCGCTGGGTCCACGATGACAAGACCGGTCGTAGCCCCAAGCGGCTCCTCGTCGGCGCTCACCACCCCGATGCCGGGTCCGCTCTTGTCTGGCAGGACCTGCGTGAGGGCCACGCGGGCCTGTACTTCCAGCGCTTCGATGCCGAGGGGCAACGCATCGGCACGGACCGCAGCGTGCAGTCCCATCGCACCACGCGACTGCGCCTGCCCTCCGTGGCGCTTGCTGCGGACGGCAGCGGGCTGGTGGCCTGGGTCCTGCCGCTCGGGGGCAGGGACGGCGTTCGGGTGCGCTTCTTTGGCCCGGACGGGGAGTGGGGCAGCGAGGGTTGGGTCGAGCCCCGCGGAGAGCGGGCGCAGGGCGCCTCCCCGATCAACGCGGTGACCGTTGCCACGGACCCAACCGGTTCGATGGTCGTCTTCCGTGACGACCGCGGCGTTCATGTGCGGCGCTATGACCCTGCCGGGAAGGCCCGACGCGAGCTCGAGACCCTGCTCGGCATACGCACGGTTGGGAGCATCGAGGCCCGCTTCCTGGGCGGGGTTCCCCAGGTGGCCTTCACCCATGACGGCATCCGCAGTGTCGCGGAGGGTCTCGGGGGCTGGCGTGAGATCTCCCTGGGTTGGCGCCTCCCCGCGGGCTCCTCCCAGACGGCGGTCGACGGCGGGTTGACCCTCGGCAAGCTGCGGGTGACGACCGAGGACGGCGAGGTGCTCCTCGCCCGCGGCCGCCGCGGATCGCAGCGCGTCGCGACCGACGAGGCGAGCGCCCGTCAGGACCGGTTGGCCCTCGCCCACGATCCACGCGGGGGCGCGCTGCTGGTATGGGAGGACGAACGCAACGGGGTGCCCGAGCTCTGGTGGCGGCGGGCGTCCCTCGACGGCACCTGCGCTCCAGAGCAGGTCCTCGTCGCGGAGGGAAGGCCCCGCTGGGCTGCCGCGGCCGTGCATGCGAGTGGCGCGGCATTCGTCGTCTGGAAGGAAGCGGAGGGTGCGTTGTTGGGCGCGACCCTCGACGCCGCAGGCAAGCGTGGAGCGGCCGTGCCCCTCGATCTCGACCAGGTCGTCGGCTCGGCCGACCCCGCGGCGGTCGTGGCGGTCCCGACGGGTTTTCTCGTGGTGTGGAGTCGGGCTGGAGGCGGACTGTTCGCCCGCATGGTCGACGTGCACGGCAAGGGCCAGCGCCTCAAAAAGCTTGCGCGCACTTCGAGCATCTGCGCGCGCGCCGACCTGGCGGCCTACGGGGACGGGCGCGTGCTCGTCGCCTGGGACGAGGTCGTCGGTCGCGGCGACGACCCGCGCGTTCAAGTCGCCGTGCTCGACCAGGAGGGCGCGCTCGTGGGTCGACCCATCGCCCCGCGCCTGCCCCGCGGCGCGGGCTGGGATCCCAGCGTAGCGATCGACGCTGAGGGTCAGGCCCTGGTCGCCTTTTGCTCGGGGCAGCTCGGGGACCGCAACCGAGACGTACTCGCCCAACGCCTCGATCGACGCGCTCGACCACAGGCTGGGCTCGTCCCGATCACGACCTACCTTCGCGAGCAGGACTACCCGGAGGTCGCAGCCCTGGAGAGCGGCGGATTCGTCGTCGCCTGGGAGGACGACATCTCGGGGCACGACCACACCTACCTGCGCCGGCTTGGCTCGGATGGCGCCCTCGGGCCGGTGCGCACCCTCGATCCGGGTCTGACGGAGGGCGCGGAGACCTGCACCCGCCCGCTCGTGATTCCGGCCGGGGACGGCTTGCTCTGCGCCTGGGGCGATCGGCGCCGGGCGCGTCACCTCGACCTGGTCCTCCTGCCCCTCGGGCCGGCGTTCGATGGGTAGGGGCCCGGCCCACCGCGCCCCCCTCCCGCCCGCCAGGGGGGACCGGACCGCGCCTCCGACGGTTGCACCCCGCGCGTAGATGAGAGATGCCACCCAGGGGGCTCACCTGGTCCTTCCAGCGGATATCCTCCGCCGCGCATGCCGCTCGCTAGCCCCCAGCCCTCCGCCGGCAGTGGCCCCCGGCGCCCCTACACGAAGATCGTCGCGACGATCGGACCGGAGTCCGAGGACCGCATCGGAGCTCTGATCGACGAGGGGTTGGCGGTCGCGCGCCTCAACTTCTCCCACGGGACGAAGGAGGACCACCTCCGACGTCTCGCGAAGATCCGCAAGGCCTCCGCCGAGCGAATGACCCCGATCGGCGTTCTGGCCGACCTGCCTGGTCCGAAGATGCGCACCGGCACCTTCGAGGGAGGCTCGATCGTCCTGGTCGAGGGCGAGATCGTGCGCCTGCGGTCGGGCTCGGGCACGGCGCTGACGGGTGAGATCCTGGTCAGCGTGCCGGACCTGCACCTCTCCGTGTCGCCGGGCCACCGGGTCTTTCTGGCCGACGGACAGGTCATGCTCAGGGCGACCGAGGTCTACGGCGAGGTCGTTCAGTGCCGCGTCCGTCGGCCTGGCACGGTCGGTGACCGCAAGGGGGTCCACCTGCCCGACTCGGACGTCGAGTACGAGCTGCCGACGGAGCAGGATCGGGACCTGATCGCCTTTGCCGTGGAGTGCGGCATCGACTTCCTCGGGGTCAGCTTCGTCGGCCATGCGAGCGAGGTCGAGACCATCCGCGGGCTTGCCCCGGGCCTGGGCATCGTCTCGAAGATCGAGCGCACCGCGGCGCTCGAGAACCTCGACGAGCTGCTCGAGGCCTCGGACGGCATCATGGTCGCCCGGGGTGACCTGGGGGTCGAACTCGAGCTGGCCAAGCTGCCGATCGCCCAGAAGTCGATCATCCAGGCCGCCGTGCGCGCTGGGAAATTCTCGATCACCGCGACCGAGATGCTCGAGTCGATGATCCACTCGAGCCGCCCGACGCGGGCCGAGGTCACCGACGTCGCCAACGCGGTGCTCGACGGGACGGACGCGGTGATGCTCTCCGCTGAGACCGCGGTGGGGGACTTCCCCGTCGAGTCGGTCCACACCATGGCCGAGATCGCCCGCGCGGTGGAGCAGAGCCAGCGCTACCAGCACAGGCCTCGGCAGAAGCTGAACCCGGCGGATGCCACCTTCGGCAACGCGACAGCGATGGCGGCGGTCCAGGTCGCGAACGCTCTCTCCCTCACGAAGATCGTCTGCTTCACCGAGACCGGGAACACGGTGCGGCTGATCTCCCGCTACCGCCCAGGCTGCGAGATCATCGGCCTTTGCCCCAATCCTGGCCCGGTCCAGCAGATGACCGCGCTGGCCCACGTGCGCCCGATCCTGTTCCGACGCGAG
>JAQBVH010000396.1 GCA_027623615.1 Planctomycetota bacterium
GAAGGTGATGCCGCTCTTGTTCAGCTCCTTGTAGATCTGGGAGTCCTTGTCGACGTAGCTGATCGAGGGGCCGATGTTCGAGACCGACATCACGCCCATCGCGCGGCACTGCTCGATCACGTGGCGCATGTCCTTGAGCGGATCGTTCGCGTTCAGGCAGGCGCAGACGAAGGCGTCGCCCTTCATCGCGGGCAGGATGTCCTCGCTGGTGTAGGTCAGGGTCTGCTTGTTCGAGTCGAGGATGGGCCACATCATCGCCATCGTGCCCATGCCGTTGGCGCGCAGCCGGGCGCCGGAGAAGGTGTTGATGCAGTCGGCGCCGGCCTCCTCGAGCAGGCGGGCGACCAGGCCGCTGCCGGCGCTGGCGATCCAGATGGGCAGGCCCTGCTCGCGCTTGGCGCGCAGCTTCTGGAGGATCTCTTCGCGGGTGGTGCGGGGGACGATCACGGTGGTCTGCGGTGGGTGCGGGGCAGTTCGGGGCGGGGGCGGCGCAGTGTAGCGTCCCGGAAGCAGAGGGGCGTCCCGCGGAGCCGCTCCGTACAATCGCTGCGTCCCGCGCCGAGTGCGCTCTCACCAGGTATCCGATGCACCGTTCGATCGCCGCCCTCCATCTTCTTGTCCTGCCCTTGACCGCCGCTGCTCAGGCACCTGCGCAAGAGCGGCTCGTGCAGTCCGGTGACACGGTCTGCCTGATGGGCGGCGCCCTCGCGGAGCGCCTCCAACACGGCGGCTGGCTCGAGGTCGAGTACCACAAGCGCATGGGCGGCGCGCCCGTTCGCTTCCGCAACCTGGGCTACGGCGCCGACCAGCTCGACATCCACCAGCGCATTGAGAACTTCGGCAAGTTCGCGAGCGACGGGATGGCGCTGGGGCTGGGCAACGAGCGCTTCGTGCCCTGGGATCGCTACCTCGACCACTGCGACGCGGACGTGATCCTGGCCTGCTTCGGCTACAACGAGTCCTTCGCTGGACTCGAGGGCCTGGAGGCCTTCCAGGGGCGGCTCGAGAGCTTCTGCGACCACCTCCTGGCCCAGCGCTATAACGACGAGGACGCGCCGCGCCTGGTGCTCGTGTCCTCGATTCCGCAGGAAAAAACGGGCGACCCGAACCTCCCGGACGGCCGCGCCCACAACGCCTCGATCGAGGCCTACAACGGCGTGCTGCAGGCGGTGGCGCGGGCCAAGGGCGTCGCGTACCTCGACGTGTACGAGCCGCTGGCCAGGGCGTACGCGCTGCACGCCGAACCCCTGACGATCAACGGCATCCACCTGACCGACCGCGGCAACCGGGTGCTCGGTCGGGTCCTCGCGCAGGCCCTCGCCGGCGGGGCGCTGCCCCTCGAGCGCGCCAGGGAGGCCGAGCTCGTCGAGGCCGTGCAGCACAAGAACCTGCTCTGGTTCAACCGCTACCGGGCGAGCGATGGCTACAACGTCTACGGCGGTCGCTCGCGCCAGGTCTACACGGCCTCCGACAGCGGTGAGAAGTTCCCCAACTTCGACGTGCTGCAGCGGGAGCTGGACTACCTCGACGTCGAGTGCGCCAACTACGACGAGCTGATCTGGGCGCTCGCGCGGGGCGAGGAGCGCGCCGTGCGCACGGACAACCTGCCCGACCTCATCCAGGTCGAGACGAACAAGAAGGGGCCCGGACCCGGCGGCAGCCACCCCTACCTCGACGCAGAGGCGGCCATCGAAGAGATGACCGTCGCGCCCGGGATGAAGGTCAACCTGTTCGCCGACGAGCGGCGCTTCCCGAACCTCGATAACCCCGTGCAGATGGCCTGGGATCCGGCGGGGCGCCTGTGGGTGCTGGCCTGGCCCTCGTACCCGCGCTGGACCGTCGGCCAGCCGATGAACGACAAGGTCCTCGTCTACGAGGACACGGACGGGGACGGCCGCGCCGACAAGGAGACCGTCTTCGCCGACGACCTGCGCAACCCGACGGGGATCGAGTTCTGGAATGGCGGGGTCTTCGTGGCTTGCTGTCCGGACCTCCTGTTCCTGAAGGACACCGACGGGGACGGGCGCGCCGACCAGCGCGAGATCGTGCTGCACAGCATCAGCTCCGGCGACACCCACCACTCGGCCAACAGCTTCGTGCTCGGGCCGGACGGGGCGCTCTACTTCCAGGAGGGCACGTTCCACCAGAGCCAGATCGAGAGCATCTACGGCCCGGTCTACAACCGCGACGGCTGCGTCTGGCGCTATGACCCGCGCACGCAGAGGGTCGAGCGCTACATACCCTACGGCTACGCCAACCCGCACGGGCACGTCTTCGACGAGTTTGGTCAGGACTTCATGACCGACGGCACGGGGAACGTGAACTACTACTCCCTACCCTTCTCGGGTCACCTGGAGCACCCGGACAAGCACCGCGGCTACTTCGCGTTCTTCCGCCAGCGCAGCCGACCCTGCGCCGCGACGGAGATGCTCTTCAGCCGCCACTTCCCCGAGGAGAACTGGGGCGCGTACCTGGTCGCGAACGTGATCGGGTTCCGCGGCATCTTCCAGTACCGGATGGTCGACGACGGTTCGGGCTTCGGCGCGGAAGAGCTGGACCCGATCGTGAGCTCCACGGACCTCAACTTCCGGCCGTCGGACATCGAGGTCGGACCGGACGGGGCGATCTACTTCCTCGACTGGCACAACGCGATCATCGGGCATCTGCAGCACCACATCCGCGATCCAAGCCGCGACCGCGAGCACGGGCGGGTGTACCGGGTGACCTACGAGGGTCGACCGCTGTTGGAGCGTCCGCAGATCGCAGGCGCGCCGACCGTCCAGGTGGTCGCCCAGCTCGGCGCCCCCGAGTACCGCACCCGCTACGCCGCGCGCATCGAGCTGTCGGCGCGGGACTCGGGCGAGGTGCTCGCCGCGGCCAAGGCCTGGGCGCGGGGCCTCGATGCCTCCAGTCCCGACCACGGCCGCAGCCTGCTCGAGGTGCTCTGGTTGCATCAGCAGCACAACCGCATGGACCGCGAGCTGCTCGTGGGACTGCTGCGCCATGAGGACCACCGCGTGCGCGCGGCCGCGACGCGCGTCGTGCGCCATGGCCGGCACCTGATCTCGGACGCCCTCGACCTGCTCGGGAGCATGGCCGGGGACGTGCACCCGCGCGTGCGCCTCGAGGCCGTCGTGGCGGCCAGCTTCTTCCAGGAGGGCAAGGCCGCTGACGTCGCGCTCGAGAGTCTGCGGCATCCGCGTGACAAGTTCCTCGACTACGCGCTGGTCGAGACGATGCGCGCCCTCGAGCCCCACTGGAAGGCCGCCATCCGCCGCGGTGAGGTGGTCGCGAACGGCAACCCCGCGGGCCTGGCGTACATCCTCGATCGGGTTGGTCCGGAGGAGCTCGAGGGCCTGCCCCGTGTGCCGACGGTGCTCGAGGCATTGCTCTCGCGGCAAGGGGTCGACCTGGCCTCCCGCCGGGACGCAGCAATCAGCCTGGCGAGTCAACGCGGCACGACTGCCGTCACCGAGGTCCTGGCCGCGATCCAGCGCATGGACGCCGGCCACGGCGGACATGCCGGCCATGTGTTGCATGACCTCGGCATGCTGTTGAACGAGTCGATCGGAACGCAAGCAGCGCCGCGCCGCGCAGCCCTGATCGAGCTCGCCACCGAGGGGACGCGGCGCGCGACGCGCGAGCTGGGGTATGCGGCCTGGGTCGCAACGGACGGCGACGCGGACGCCGCGTGGTCCCACGCGAGCCAGAGCGTGCGCGGCCTCGAGGTCTTCCTGGGGGCCGTGCCGCGCATCCGCTCCGCGGAGGTCCGGGCGAGCTTGGAGGCGCGCATCCGGCCGCTGATGTTCTCGCTCCCGCGCGACCTGGAGAGCCAGGTCAACGAGGCGGGCCGTGGCAGCGGTCTGGAGCTGGCCTACTTCCAGCCGCCGCCCAAGGACGCGCGCCTGGAGACCTTGCAGGGCATGACTCCGAGCTCGGTCCACGAGGCGCAGAGGTTCGACCTGTCCACGCCCAAGGACCGGCCCGACGCCTTCGGGTTGCTCTTCACGGGCACGGTCTTCATCCCCGAGCCCGGCGAGTACACCTTCTACACCAACTCGGACGACGGTTCGCGCCTGTACATCGGCGGGGAGCAGGTGGTCGACAACGACGGCGCCCACGGGATGGTCGAGAAGGGCGGCAGGGTCAACCTGGCCGCCGGCGCCCACCCGATCGCGGTCACCTACTACGACCAGTCCGGCGGCGAGGGGCTCAGCGTCTCCTGGCAGGGACCGGGCATCGACAAGCAGCCGATCCCCGCGGAGGCCCTCGGTCGCGACCCGGGCCTGGCCCTGCGCACCCAGGCGATCCTGGCCATGGCCAAGGTGCCGGGCGATCCGAGGTCGCGCCTGCGGGACGTCGCACGCTTCCTCGGGGATGGCAACCTGCTCGACCCCGCGATGGAGCTGCTGCGCAGCGTCCCGGCCAGCGCGAACGACCCGGACCTCCTGCGCGCGGTGGTCGACGCCCTCAGCGGTCACGTGTCGAGCCTGTCGACCGATGGGCGCACCTCGGCCAACGTCCTCGCCGCCCTC
>JAQBVH010000397.1 GCA_027623615.1 Planctomycetota bacterium
GGGTTGTCGGTGACGGCAGTGGCCGTACCTCGAAACTAGGTCCCTCAGGCCCGGCATAGATGAGCGTTGCATGAACGCCAGCGAGTTTCGGCAATGGCAACGCGGAGACGCCCTGATGTCAGGGCGTCTCCGCGTGCACGAAGAGAGCGTATGCGCTCAGTGGTTCACGGGGACGATCAGCTGGCGCTCGACGCGGTTGCCGTTGGCGGCGATCGAGGAGATGCCAAGTTGGAGCTGGTCGTCCTCGGCGAAGAGGTAGGCCGGCACGATGAACTGGTTGAAGTGTCCCGGTAGGGTCAACTCCAGGAGGAACTCCTCGCCCTCGGCTTCGAAGTGCACGCGGTCTGCACCATCGGCGTTCCACTGGGCCACCAGGTCATGGCCGCCAGCCGGCGCTTGCTCGACCGAGCGGGAGAAGGTGGGGCGCGCGGGCAGGTCATGGGACAGGTAGGCGACGCCCTGGATCACCGTGCCACCCTTCGCGTACGCGACCACGCGGTAGGTGCCTTGAGGGAACGCCGCCAGGACGGAGGCCACATCGCCCTTGGCCTCCAGCACGCACTCGTGCAACCCCATCGGATGGGGCGCGTTCAGCTGGTAAACCATGTTCCCGGCGGGGTCCATGATGTCGATGCCGAGGATCTCCTCGGCGACCTCCATCGCCAGCAGCACGGCCAGCTCCTCGTCGGAGAGGTTGGCGTGCAGGGTCAAGCTGAGGTCTTCGAACTCCTCGATGCTGGGGGCGAGGACGGCGCGTGCGCCGAACACGCTCGAGGTCACGAGGACGCAAGCGACGCCCACGCGGAGAAATCGTCGTCGGAAGGTGCGTTGGTTCATGTAGTGCTCTTCTTGGCCAGGTCCGAGCATCCCGTCATGGTTCGTCAGGAGAGGCTCATTCAGACGTGGAGAGAACGGCTGGGAAGGAGACGGTTGCCACGAAGCAATCGCCGTCGAGTTGGAAGCGCAGGCCCAGGCCCGAAAGGGCGCACATGCCCCGCGCAATCGTCAAGCCGAGGCCGTGGCGCTCACGGTCGTCCCGCGCAGGGGACGCGCGCCAGAAGGGCTCGGTCAGATGGGGAACGTCCTCGGGGCGCAGGTCGGTGGTGGGGTTCTCGATCGACAGCTCCACGACCTCCGCGTTGCGCTGGGCGACACACCGCGTGTGCGAGCCCGAGGTGCGGTAGAGGACCGAGTTGCCCAGGAGGTTGCGCACGATGCTCGCGAGGGCGCTGCGATTGGCGAGGACGGTCAGGTCCTCCTCGAGCCCGCTCAGGTCGACCTCGCTGGCGTGCAGCTCGGTCACCTGCTCCTCGACGAAGTCGGACAGGGCCACCGACTCGCGAGAGACATCGCCTTCGAACTCCTCGAGCTGATCCATGCGCCGGATCATGTCGAGCAGCTCGACCAGGCGCACGGACACGTCGTCAACCTGCTCGAGGGCCCGCCGCGTGTACTCGTGGTCGTCCGGGTCGGCCAGGGCGACCTGGGCCAGGGCACGCAGCTCGCTGATGGGCGTGCGGAACTCATGGGCGATCGTGGCGCCCAGGCGCTTCTCACGCCGCAGCGCGTCGTCGACCCGGGAGTGCAGGTCGTTCAGGCTGTCGAGCAGGGGCTGCAGCTCGCGGGGCTGATCGTCCGAGGACAGGGCACCGAGGGTGGCCACGTCGAGACCCCGGACGCGGTCGCCGAGTTTGTCGAGGGGCCGCAAGCTGCGCTGGGCGACCAGGTGCGCGACCGCGGCCGCGGTGATCAGGATCAAGACGTCCCCGAGCAGCACGCCGCCGAGCAGCACACCCAGCGCGCTGTCGAGCCGTGAGCGCTCGCGGGCCACGACGAGGATGACCTCGGCCGTGTCGTAGGTGACGTCCTTCTTCCAGAAGGGCTTCTCGACGTGCAGAACCCCGAGCCGTGTCGTCAGCAGCCGCGCGCTGGTCCCGTCCGAGAGCGTGCCGTCTTGAACCAGGCAGGCCCCGAGCCCGACCTCCTCGCGGGGCAGGTCTGCTTCACCGAGGGACTCCGAGCGGTAGAGGCAGCGCCCGTCCTCGTGCCAGATCTGCAGCTCCTCGGCGACCTCCCCGGGAGTGGGCGGCAGCTGGCGCATCCGCTCCCGCTCGACGAGCACGAGGCTCATCTCCTGCTCGACGAAGTTCAGCGCCGTGCGCGCCCGGGTCAGCAGCGCCTCGTCGAACTGCTGCGTCAGCCCACGGGCAGCCAGCTGGTAGCCGAGCCAGGTCGCCAGGCCCAGGACCAGGAGCTGGCCGAGCACGACGCCGACCGTAATGCGAAAGCGCAGGGACCTCACGCCGGTTCGTCCAGGACGTACCCGATGCCGCGTCGCGTGCGGATCAGGTCACGACCGCCGCCCTCGGCCAACTTGCCGCGCAGCGAACAGATGGCCCGGTCGACTGCGTTGCTGGCGGGCAGGTTTGCGGTGCCGTAGAGGTGATCTTCGATGTCGATGCGGCTGACGGGCTGGCCGCGGCGGTAGGCCAGGTACTCGAGCAGGGAGTACTCGCGGCTGGTCAGCTCGATCGAGCCCTCACCGAGGAAGGCCTGGCGCGTGGTCGTGTCGATCGTCAGCGGGCCGATCGTCAGGGCCGGCGCCTTCTCGCGGTACTTGCGCCGCGCGAGGGCCGTCACGCGTGCGGACAGCTCCTCGAAGTCGAAGGGCTTGGTCAGGTAGTCGTCGGCGCCGGTCAACAGGCCGGCGACCCGGTCGTCGACGCTGTCGCGCGCCGTGAGCACCAGGACATGCAGGTCGGAGCCTGCGTTGCGCAGCTCGCGCAGGACGCTCATGCCGTCCAGCCCGGGCAGCATCAAATCCAGGATCAGGACGTCGTAGGGGTTGTTGCGCGCCAGGCTGAGACCTTGGCGACCATCCCCGGTCACGTCGATCGCGATGCCCTGGCGTGAGAAGCCCTTCTGGAGGGCCTCCTGGAGGACGATGGAGTCTTCGACGAGCAGGACACGCATGGCACGCTTCGAGTCTACCCCGGGGGGGTGAGGGGAGCCCGCCGCAGGGTCGCGGCGTGCTCCTGGGCGGGACAACCCCGCCTCTCTGTCTGGATCCCTGAAGGGCTCCGAACTGAGGCTATCCCGCGGAGGGTCGGCAAAATGACCGTTGGATGACGGCGTGCTTGGTGCGAGTCCGAAGTTCGGCACCTTGCCTCCGAAGGAGGCGTGGGCGGCCCCAGCGGGGTCGCTTGGCCCACACCGTCAGGTGTGGCGCCCAACAACACTCACGCCTACGCCGGCTCGAAGGCGGTCCAGGCCCTCAGGACCCGGCCAGGGACTTGCGTGCGGCGGGGAGCTGGTCCGCGTGCCACCCCGCGTCAATGCCGAGGGCGGCTGAGGCGGGCACTACGCTCGTCCGTCGCGCTCGCGCGGATCCTCGGGGCTCCCCAGGACGACCGTCCGCAGATTGAAGAGCACGGCCAAGAGGCAGAAGAGGGCCACGAGGCCAGCGATGACCGTCCCCGGCAGCCCCTGGTCTCCGACGAGGTCGAGGAACTCCGTGCCGGAGGGGTTGATGCGGAACGTGGCACCGTCATCGGGAAGGTAGAGGACGCGCACCGTCTGGCCGCTCGAGAGGTCCCCATCCAGCTCGACCAGGGGCTGGAACCCTGCGAAGTGCAGCCGGTGTCGGACGAGGAGATTGCCGTCGGCGTCGAGCTTGCCCATGTGGCGCTCGCCGACGGTAGCCTCGGCCTCGACCCCGTCCTGGGAGAGCTCCCAGGCGGTCAACGCGTCTCCGCCGACGCTGAACAGCATCAGGCCGCCGACGAAGGCGAACACCAGGGCATGGTTGAGCGCGCGGCAGCGCACCGCCAAGGCACCGGGTGCGTCGCCGCCGCCCCGGAAGCCGACGAAGAACACGAGGCCGAAGGCCATCGTTGCGAGGCCGATGGCCTGATGGAGGGGCAGGCGCTCGGGGAGTTCACCCGGACCGACGAAGACGACGGCGCCCGCGCCGATCAGCACGATCGTGGCGACCCAGAGCTTGAAGGCGTCGAACGAGGAGACGAGCTCCCCGGCGGCTCGCTCGGTCTCACGCAGGCGTCCCATGGCCGGTTCATCCTAGTGGTGCGACTCCGAGGTTCGGCACATTCGTTCGGCCGCTTTCCCGCGGTTGCGGCGTTGACGGAGCCCGTGAGTAGCGCAGAGGCTACGCACGGAACCCGTCGCCTGGCCCCCACACGCAAGCGGCTCGAACAAGTGCACCGAACTTCGGAATCACACCGCGGTGAACCCTGGAGGGAGCCGAGCGGCTCGAGGCACAATCGACGGATGAGCCGCGTGCCCCTCGTCGCCCTCGCCGTCGCCCTCGCCGTCGCCCTCGGTGCCTGCGTCGCGCCGCGTGAACCGGTCGAGGTCCACTTCGACGAGGACCTCGAGCCCCACGTGCGGGTTGCCTGCGAGGCCGCCCTCGCGCGCCTGCCGGAGCCTCTGGCGCGACGGGTGGCGGGCGTGCGCTTCCGTCGCCAGGACCTCGACGTGCCCGCGGGGGCGCCGGCC
>JAQBVH010000398.1 GCA_027623615.1 Planctomycetota bacterium
GGGCTTCCTCAAGATCCTCGTGGATGGGGACACCGAGGAGATCCTCGGCGCCGCCCTCCTCGGAATCGGCTGCGACGAGGTCGTGCACTCGCTGCTCGACCTGATGTATGCCAAGGCGTCCTACACGGTGATCGCGCGCGCGATGCACATCCACCCGACGGTGTCGGAGCTGATCCCGACGACGCTGCAGAACCTCGTGCCGCTGGAGTAGCCCCTCGGAAGCGCTACCTTCTTGGCGCGCACTCTAGCCTCCTCTCCCCTCTGCGACGCCTGCCCCTTGCAACTCCTTCTCGCGCTAGCCCTTGCTCTGCCCCTGGTCGGCTGTGCCTCCGCGCCGACCTCGAAGGAGCCGCTCTCCGAGATCGACGCCGTCCGCCAGGGCCTCGCCACCGGCTGGAACACGTGGAACACCCACTCCCTGACCAGCCACGTGCTGCTGCCGGAGCGGCTCGAGATCAACGTCGGCTTCGTCGACGAGTACAACTCGAACTACGTCAGCGACTTCTCGAGTCAGCACGCGCCGCGCTACGGGGAGCACGGCCTGCGCGGTGAGACCACGGACATCACCCTCGCGGTTCACGACAAGCCCTTCCGCGTCGAGACCGCCGCGTTCGGCAAGGAGTTCGTGATGCGCATCACGCCGTCCGCGGCGATGCAGGGCACCGAGTTCTTCTCGGTCACCGCTGGCGGCATCTGGGGCGGCGCCGTGGACGCGCTCCGGCGCGGCGACAGCCTGGTCGTCACCTGCGGCACCGAGCGCCACGTGCTCGAGGCCCTGTCGCCCACCCGCCGCCCGAAGTGGGACCCCACCCGCGGCGCGCACCTCACCTTCCCGAGCGACGCGCCCATCTACCTGCGCCTCGCTTCGCGGCGCACCCGCGAGGAGATCGACGCAGCCTTGCTCGAGGCGCGCGAGACCTTCCTGGCCGGCGTCCTGGGCTCCGAGGGCGAGCTCGAGGAAGGCCTCGCGGCCCTGCGGCGGGTGCTGCTCTGGAACACGGTCTACGACCCACAATCGGGCCAGGTCTTCACCCCTGTCAACCGCTCGTGGACGCGACCGGGCAGCCACTTCGGCCACTACGTCCTGTTCGGCTGGGACACCTTCTTCGGCGCGCTGATGCTCGGCATGCTCGACCGGGACCTGGCCTACGCCAACGCAGTGGCCATGCTCGAGCGCGCGACGCCGAACGGCATGGTGCCGAACTGGGGCGGGGCCGGCGGCCACGTCAGCATGGACCGCTCCGAGCCGCAGGTCGGTTCGTGGTGCATCTACAAGCTCTACCTCCAGCACGGGGACGTGTGGTTCCTCGAGGAGTGCTACGACGCGCTGCTGGCCTGGAACGAGTGGCGCTTCCGCGAGCGCGACAAGAACGGCAACGGGCTGATGGAGCTCGGGTCCCTGCCCCCCGACCCGTTGCCGCCCGGCGTGACCGAGCGCTTCGCCGCGGACCAGGCGCGCACCAACGTCAAGCGCCGCGCGACCTGGGAGTCGGGCCTCGACAACTCGCCCATGTGGGACAAGGCGACGACCGACGACGCTCTCGGGGCGATGCAGCTCGACTACGCCGGCTTGAACGGGCTCATGGTCGCGGACTGCCTCGCCCTGGCGCGGATCGCGGAGGTGCTTGGCGAGGACGAGGACGCGCGCGCGCTCGAGGCAAGGGCCACCGCGCTTCAGACGCGCATCGACGCGGACCTGTGGAGCGCCGAGCGCGGGACCTACCTCAACCGCACCTGGGACGGCGCGCACGAGCCGACCCTCTCGTTGACCCACTTCTACCCGCTGCTCGGGGGCCTGGTGCCCGCGGCGCGCGTCGAGAGCCTGCTCGAGGGCTACCTGCTGAGCCCCGAGCACTTCTGGACCAACTACGTCGTCCCGAACGTGCCGCGCTCCGAGCCTTCCTTCGCGGATCAGGCCTACTGGCGCGGCCGGGTCTGGGGTCCGACGAACTTCCTGGTGAGCGAGGCCTGCCGGCGCAGCGGCCGCGACGACATCGCAGCGCGCATCGCGAGCCGCAGCCTCGACCTGCTCCTCGTCGCCTGGCGTGAACGCGGCGCGGTCTGCGAGAACTTCAACGCCGTCGAAGGCAAGGGCAAGGGCGACAACCGCAACGACCCGTTCTACACCTGGGGCGCGCTGCTCGCGTACCTGTCGGTGCAGGAGTTCCTCGACGTGCAGGGGTGGGACGACCAGGTGAAGCTCGGCAGCTCCGCGGGCCTGCCCGCCGCGGTGCTGCGCAACGTCCCGTTCCGCGGGACACGGCTGACGATCACGTCGGAGCGTGGAGCGATCAGCGTTCGTGCCGACGGGCAACCGGCCTCGACTCATCAGCGCGGCGAGCGCTTCCCAGCCGCGGAGCTAACGCCGGGGATGCGCTGAGGGCACGCCGCGGTAGAGTGGGAAGCGCCATGTTTGCGAGCACCACCCTCCTCCTCACCCTCGCCGCCGCCGGCCAGGATCTCGACGCGACCACCTTCGAGCACTGGCGCGACTACGTCGTGCCCGCCGCCGAGGACGAGCGCTGGCTCGAGGTCGGGTGGCGCGCCACCTACTGGGACGCCGTGCTCGAGGCGCATGAGCTCGAGCGACCGCTGCTCATGTGGGCCATGAACGGGCACCCGCTCGGGTGCACATGAAACAACGGTGTCGCGACCAGGCGGTCCGTCTGGGGTGATGAGAAGGTGCAGGCGCTCCTGAAGCAGTTCGTGCCGGTGGCCGACGAGGTGCACCGACTGCAGAAGGCCGACTCGGTCGAGGGCGAGCACTTCCGCAAGATCGCCGAGCAGGGTCACTACGGCGGCCGCACGCAGCCGACCGACACGCGCCAGGGCATCTACGCCGCCGCGCCGAGCGGAGCGCTGCTCGCGTCGATCAACACCCGCTCGGCCGAGCGGGTGGTCGCGATGCTCGAGACAGCGCTCGAGAAGTGGCAGCAGCTCGAGCAGGGCGAGCGGTACCTCCCGCAGGCCGAGCGCCCCGCGGACGGCGGCTGGCGCTGGCTCCAGCACTACCCGACCGACGGCCTGGTCCTGCGCGTGCACTCGCGCGACCTGCCCCGCGACGACGCGCCCGAGGACTGGCGCGGCGACGCAGCCAACCGGGACTACGCCTGGCTGCGCGCGGCCGAGGCTGCCACGTTCGTTCCCGAGCAGCCGAGGGTCGGCGCGACGCGGCCGATCCCCGAGGCGCTCGCCCGGCGCATCGCGCGACTGCACCTGGTCGACAACGTTCGCGGCCAGACGAGCCCGTTCCGTGCGCAGGACGTCGAGCAAGCCACGCTGACCAGCGAGGTCGTGGCCGTCGAGGGCAAGCGCGTCGAGCTGCTGTTGACCGGCACGAGCCGCTGCGCCCAGCGCGGACGCTGGGCGGTCAACGGGCACGAGGACGCCGCCAAGCCCAAGGAGCAGGAGCGCGGGATCGCGGTGACCTTCCACGGCCGCGCAACCTGGGACGGCGAGCGCTTCAGCGCCTTCGAGCTGGTCGCCCTCGGCGAGCGCTGGGGCGGCACGAAGTACAACCGCCGCGACGACGACCTCGCGCCGACCGGGATCGGTTACGCCCTCGTGCTCGCAGGCGACGAGCAGGTCGCGCCCGCGTTCGTGTGGGAGTACGGCTGGTGAACCAGCGCACCTGTTTGGGCGCGATGTGTTGTGGCTGCGAAGCGATCCGGGCCAGCTTCCCGCGCGGCCTGAATTGGGCCGGCGATTGACGCGAGCGACTCGCCCGCGAGCTGCTAGCCTCGGCGGTCATGGCGCGCGCCCTCCTCTGCCTGTTGCTCATGCTCCTCGCCGCGCCCGCGCGTGGACAGGACTCGGCAGCGCGACCCAACGTCCTGTTGATCATCTCGGACGATCAGGGCTACGGCGACTACGGCTTCCTCGGGCATCCGGTCCTCGAGACCCCGCACCTGGATGCGCTCGCGGCGCGCAGCCTGGTGTTCCCGCGCGGGTACGTGACCAGTCCGCTCTGCCGTCCGTCCCTGGCCTCGATCGCGACCGGCCTGCACCCCCACCAACACGGTGTGCTCGCCAACGACGTCGACCCGCAGCAACGCGCCGCGTCCGACGTGCCGGTCCAGAACGCGTTCCGGTCGCACCCGAACCTGATGCGGCTGCTCGGTGAGGCCGGCTACCTCACCCACCAGTCCGGCAAGTGGTGGGAGGGCTCCCACGCGAACGGCGGCTTCACCCACGGCATGACCCACGGCGACCCGGCCCGCCGCGGCCGGCACGGGGACGAGGGCCTGCGCATCGGTCGCGAAGGCCTCGCGCCGATCACGACCTTCGTCGCCGGCGCGATCGAGGCCGCGCAGCCCTTCTTCCTGTGGTACGCGCCCTTCCTCCCGCACACGCCCCACAACCCGCCCGAGGAGTTCCTGCGCGAGTACGCGGCGCCGGGGCGCCCAGCGAACGTCGCACGCTATTACGCGATGTGCGCCTGGTTCGACCAGACCTGCGGCGAGCTCCTCGCGCAGCTCGAAGAGCGCGGCGTGCTCGAGGACACGCTC
>JAQBVH010000399.1 GCA_027623615.1 Planctomycetota bacterium
GTGGCTCGAGGGGCTGTTCCAGGGCCTCGGTCCCGTGCCCAGAATGGCCGCCGAGGCCCCCTGATGATCACCACACCGCTCCTGCTCGCCGCGCTCCTCGTTGTCCCCACGTTCCAGGACGAGGAGCTGGGCCCACCCCTGCTGCCCTCGACCCTCCCGCCGCTCGCCGACCATGTGGTCGGCGTCGCCGGCAACGAGGTGATCCTGTTCACCGACCTCGAGATCATGATCCGCTCGGACCGTGACCTCCGCGAGCGGATGGAGCGCGCGACGACCCGGCTGGAACAGGTGGAGGTGCGCCTCGACGCCCTGAGCCGCCGGCTCGAGAGCCTGGTCATCGTGCAGGCGGGCCAGGACCTCGGCTTCGACCCGGAGCTCGTCGCGGAGCTGACCGACCTGGAGTTCGATCAGCAGGTCGAGAGCATGGGTGGCCACCGGGCCGCGGCGCAGGAGCTCGCCCTCGTCCAGCTCACCCCCACCGACCGCAAGGTGCAAATCCGCGACCGCCTCCTCGGGGAGACCTGGCGCCGCTCCCAGATCGGACGGGCCCCGGGCCCTGGGGGCCGAGTCACGGTCGACCGCTACGTGCGGCCTGGCGTGCTGCGCATGTACTACGAGAGCTTCCGCAATTCCCAGGTGCCCCAGGAGCGGGAGTCGGTCGGCCAGGTCGAGGCCCAGGTGCGCGTGCAGATGTTGCAGGTCAACGTCCCGGTGGGCGGGAGCCCGGAGGACACCCGGGTCCAGGTCGACGCCTTTGTCGGCGCCTACGAGTCCGGCGACGCCTCGTTCGAGTACCTGATCAACACCTGGGGGGACGAATCCTCACGGAACCAGCGGGGGATCAGCGACGCCGCGCGGCTGCTGGCAGCTGGCCACCGACTCCACGGCTCGGACGCCCTGGGCCTGATCGCCTACGACGGGGAGATCGGCGACCTGACGGAACCCCTCCTGCTGATCGAGCGCGATCCCAGCGGCCAGATCCTGGGTCGATCCTGGTGTGTCTACCGGCTGGCCGAGCGCATCCCGCCCGTTGCCGCCCTGCCCTTCAGCTCCCGCAAGCTCCAGGAGGACCTGACCGAGACCCTCCAGGGGCTGACCGACGACCACCGCGAGGAGGTCGCGTTCGGAAGGGTCCTGGGCGAGACGATGATCTACCCGCCCGATCAGCGCGACCTCATCCTCCGCTACAGGCGGAAGATGGTGGGCAGATAACGCCCATCCAGGCCCAACCAGGGCCCAAGAAAACGGTCCCTCCGTACCCGCTCCCCGCGGACCTGGATATGCTCTGAACCGCTCGCGCCGCGGCCCGTTTCCCCGGCCGGGCCAGGACACCGCCTGTCCCTCTATCTGCCGCCGCGAGCCGGATCCCTCCTAGGGGGCGGCCACCGCCCTGGAACTCAGCATGAGCCACGAAGAGTTCACTCCCATCGAATCCTCACTCCCCAAGCCGTGGGAGATGGAGGAGACCTTCAACGACGTCCTCTACGACTGGATGGGACGTGCTCCCTGGCTGGCGATCTCCGCCGCCTTGCACGTCGTGATCTTCCTGATCATCGCCGCCATCCCGTGGAACCTCTTCGACAACAGCGATGAGAAAGAGCTGAAGGCGGCGATCGAGCAACCGCCCCCGCCGGAGTTCGAGGATCCGCCCGAGGAGGAGGAGGAGGAGATCGAAGAGGAGGAGACGGAAGAAGAGCCGATCATCCAGGACTTCGAAGTCTCCGACCACAACGAGACGGACACCGACGAGGACTTCGAGTCCACCGAGGGTGACCCGGACATGTTCGCGAACTCTCCGTTCGACGACAAAGCCTTCAACAACGTCATCGGCATCGGCGGCGGCGCCGGCGGCAAGTTCGGTGGGCGCTTCGGCGGCCGTCGCAACCTGAAGGCCGCGGGCGGCTCGGGTACCGCGCAAGCCCTCAAGGACGGTCTCGAGTGGCTCAAGAACCACCAGGACGTCGACGGCAAGTGGGACTCGGACGAGTTCATGAAGCACGACCCGGACAACGACAAGTGCGACGGGCCCGGTGACCCCAAGCACGACGTCGGCCTGACCGGCTACGCGCTGCTGGCCTTCCTCGGGGACGGCAACACCCTCACCAACGGCCCCTACAAGGGCGTCGTCACGAACGGCATCAAGTGGCTGCGTGACCAGCAGGACATGGAGACGGGTCTGTTGGGCGAGAACATCGGCCACAGCTTCCTGTACGACCACGGCATCGCGACGCTCGCCGTCTGCGAGGCCTACTACTTCTCGAAGTCGCCGCTGATCAAGCGCACGGCCCAGAACGCGATCAACTACATCACCCGCGCGCGGAACCCGTACGGCGCCTGGCGCTATGACGTGCCGCCCGTCGGTGACAACGACACCTCGGTGACCGGCTGGATGATCTTCGCTCTGAAGTCCGCCGAAGAGGCGGGCCTGATGATCGACAAGGAGGCCTACACCGGCGCCATGAACTGGATCGACGAGGTCACCGACCCCGCGACCGGTCGTGTCGGCTACGACTCGATGGGCTCGATGAGCTCCCGCGTCACGGGCGTCAACGAGAACTTCCCGCCCGAGAAGGGCGAGGCCATGACCTCGGTCGGCCTGCTGTGCCGCTTCTTCCTCGGCCAGGAGCCGAAGGATGCGCCGATCATGGAGAAGCACGCCGACCTGATGCTGAAGACGCTCCCCGAGTGGGATCCCGACGGTTTCGGCTGCGACATGTACTACTGGTACTACGGCTCCTACGCCATGTTCCAGATGGGCGGCCGTCACTGGAAGGCGTGGAACGAAGCGCTCAAGCCGGCCGTGCTCGACTCGCAGCGCAAGGATGGGTCCCACAAGGGCTCTTGGGATCCGGTGGGTCCCTGGGGTTGGGCTGGCGGCCGCGTCTACAGCACCGCGTCGATGGTGCTCTGCCTCGAGGTCTACTTCCGCTACGCCCGCGTGCTCGGCGCTCGCTAGGGTCTCCGCCATTCGGGTCTCCGCCATTCGGCCCTGCGAAGCCTGGCTCAGAGGGCCCCGCGGGGCCCTCTTGCTTTGCAGTCACTGAACCGCGCGCGTGCGTGCTGCGTTCTTGAAGAGGACCCTTCGGGGTCTTGCCTTGCGCCGCCGCCGCGGACAGATCTCAACCTTGGGCGGGTACTCCGCCCTGAGACTCAATCATGAGCCGGGATGAGTTCCTGACCATCGAAACGACCCTGCCCAAATCCTGGGAGCAGGAAGAGACCTTCAACGACGTCCTCTACGACTGGATGGGACGTGCGCCCTGGCTGGCGATTTCAGCTGCGTTGCACGTCGTCGCGTTCCTGGTGATCGCAGCGATCCCGTGGAACCTGTTCGATCAGCCGGAGGAGAAGATCCTCAAGACACCCATCGCCCAAGCGCTGCCGCCCGACTTCATCGATCCTCCGGACGAGGAGGAGGTCGAGCTGCCGGAGGACGAGAGTGAGGAAGAGCCCATCATCCAGGACTTCGAAGTCGCCGACGTCAACCAGACCGATAGCGACGAGGAGTTCGAGTCCTCCGAGGGAGCCGAAGGCTTCGCAGATTCGCCCTTCGACAACGTGTCCCTCAACAACGTGATTGGAATCGGCGGCCCCCCCGGCGGCAAGTTCGGACGCCGCTTCGGTGGCAACCGCAACTCACGCACCGGCGGCCCCAGGGCCAACCTGGCCCTGAGCGACGGTCTGGAGTGGTTGAAGAACCACCAGGACGCCGATGGGAAATGGGATGCGGACGGGTTCATGAGGCATGACCCGTCCGGGGACCCCTCTGGCGGCGCCGGCGATGCCAAGCATGACGTCGGGCTGACCGGACTCGCGCTGCTGGCCTTCCTCGGGAACGGCAACACCTCGGCCCACGGCCCCCACAAGCAGGTGGTCAACGACGGGATCAAGTGGCTGCGCGAGCAGCAGGACGTCGAGACGGGCCTCATCGGCGATCCGATCGGTCACAGCTTCCTCTACGACCACAGCATCGCCACCCTGGCGATCTGTGAGGCGTACTACTTCACGAAGTCGCCGCTGCTCAAGCCCACCGCCCAGCGCGCGATCAACTACATCACGCGCGCGCGTAACCCCTATGGCGCATGGCGCTACGACGTGCCGCCCGTCGGCGACAACGACACGTCGGTGACCGGCTGGATGATCTTCGCGTTGAAGTCGGCCGAGGAGGCCGGGCTCACGATCGACCGTGACGCGTACAACGGCGCCCTGCAGTGGTTCGACGAGGTCACTGATCCCGCGACGGGTCGCGTCGGCTACGACTCGATGGGTTCGCTGAGCGGGCGCGTCACCGGTGTCAACGATCACTTCCCGCCGGAGAAGGGTGAGGCGATGACCGCGGTCGGTCTGCTCAGCCGCGTGTTCCTCGGACAGACCCCCGAGGACACGCCGGTCATGCTCCAGCACGCGGACCTGATGCTCAAGAACCTGCCGGAGTGGGACCCCGATGGCCTCGGCAACGATATGTACTACTGGTACTACGGCTCCTACGCCATGTTCCAG
>JAQBVH010000400.1 GCA_027623615.1 Planctomycetota bacterium
GCCAGGGCGTCGCTGGCCTGTCGTGGGGGCCCACCGCACAGGCGGGCGAGGAGCTCTCGATCGTCGCCGCTCATGCGTTCGGGTCGCCGGGGAGACGTACCCGCGGGCGACACAGGGCAACCCAACTCGGAACAACCGATCGGCTATCCTGCGGGCCGTGCACGCGATCGAGCTCCTGCTGCTGCAGACCGAGCAGGCCCATGCCGCCATCCGCGGCATGTTGGCCGGGGTGGAGGCGGAGCACGCCGACTGGCGGCCCGGCGAGGGCAGACCCTCGTTGTCCGACCTGTGCGCCCATTGGTTGGAGGAGGTCGAGTCCACCGGCGAGGCGCTCACGGGTCAAGCGCGCGGAGGCCCCGTGCCGAGCGCATGGGCGCAGGCTCGGACCCGACTGAACGACGCCATGGCGCGCTCCCTCGCAGGGTTGCGCAGGCTCGACGAATCGGCGCTGGAGATGGCCCCGCTCGTGGCGATCCATCCAGGCTTCGAGGAGCTGCTCGCGACCCGCCAGAATTGGTGGCGCGGGCACGTCTTTCACCTTGTCTATCACCTCGGTCAGGCGGCCTCCCTGCGGGCCGCGCAGGGGCTCCCCAGAGAAATCTGAGGCGAGCCTTTCCTTCAGCGTCCCCCGACCGGACCCTGATCGGGGGTTCATCGTTCCGAGACGATTCTCCCCCGCGCTGACAGGTCGACGCACCCCCAACATTTAGTGTTGACCAATGGTCGAACCTCCATATAGTGGGGCCCCGGGCCTCAAAGAGGCCTACCAACCAGCATCCCCATCTGGGAGCTGAGCGGTCCAAGGACGCCTGGATCGCCTGCTGGCACCCCACCCCGGACCCCCCGGCAGAGCGCCTGGTCCGGGGCGTCGCACACCCTCTGTCCACCGCCCCTGGACGCGTCCCCCAAACCGATATCACCTCGGCTCAGGGAACCCGTCCGCCTGCCCCGAGGACCAACCAGTACGCATGGATCACGCCGCCTCCGTCGTCAGCTCGCAGCCCGCCCCCCCCGTCGACGCCACGGGGAAGTCGAACGCCTCGACCGGGATGCACGTCAGCAAGCGCAACGGTCACCGGGAGCCGGTCGACCTCAACAAGATCGTGCGGGCCGTGGGTCGCTGCTGTGAGGGCATCGACCAGGTCGACCCGATGCGCATCGCGACGCGCACGATCAGCGGCCTGTACGACGGCGCGACCACTTCGGAGCTCGACCGGCTGTCGATTCAAACGGCAGCGTCGCTGATCTCGGAGGAGCCCAACCACTCGAAGGTCGCCGCGCGGCTGCTCGCCACCTACATCCTCAAGGAGGTGCGCAACCAGGAGATCCACTCGTTCTCCCAGTCGATCCAGGCCGGCTACGAGGCGGGGTTGATCCACGAGCGCACCTACAAGTTCGTCAAGGCGAACCGGCGCAAGCTCAACGACACGATCGAGGCGGAGCGCACGAAGGGCTTCGGCTACTTCGGCCTGCGCACGGTCTACGACCGCTACCTGCTCAAGGACCCCGAGTCGCGGGAGGTGATCGAGACCCCGCAGTACTTCTTCATGCGGGTCGCCTGCGGCCTGGCCCAGACCCCGGGCGAGGCGCGGGACTTCTACCGGCTGATCTCGTCCCTGCGCTACCTGCCCAGCTCCCCCACGCTGTTCAACTCAGGGACGAAGCACACGCAGATGTCGTCGTGCTACCTGCTCGACTCGCCCGAGGACGATCTCGACGCGATCTACAACCGCTACCAGGACGTGGCGCGTCTGTCGAAATTCGCGGGCGGCATCGGCCTGGCCTACAGCCGCATCCGCTCGCGCGGGTCGCTGATCCGCGGGACGAACGGGACCTCGAACGGCATCGTGCCGTGGCTGAAGACCCTCGACAGCTCGGTCGCGGCGGTCAACCAGGGCGGTCGGCGCAAGGGCGCGGCCTGCGTGTACCTCGAGAGCTGGCACGCGGACATCGAGGATTTCCTCGAGCTGCGTGACAACACCGGCGACGAGGCGCGCCGCACGCACAACTTGAACCTGGCCAACTGGGTCCCGGACCTGTTCATGCAGCGCGTCGAGGAGGACGGGGCCTGGTCCCTGTTCGACCCGAAGAAGCTGCCCGGCCTGGTCGACACGTTTGGCGAGGAGTTCGAGGGCATCTACACCCAGGCCGAGGAAGAGGGGCTCTACGAGAAGCAGGTCCCCGCGCGCGACCTCTACGCCCGCATGATGCGCAGCCTGGCACAGACCGGGAACGGGTGGATGACCTTCAAGGACACCTCGAACCGCACCTGCAACCAGACGCGGCGGGAAGGAAACGTGGTGCACCTCTCGAACCTGTGCACCGAGATCCTCGAGGTGACCAGCCAGAAGGAGACCGCGGTCTGCAACCTGGGCTCGGTCAACCTGGGCACCCTGGTCGCGCCCGACGCCGAGGGCAAGCCGGCCTTCGACTTCGATCAGCTCGGCGAGGTCGTGCGCACGGCGATCAAGTACCTCGACCGCGTCATCGACATCAACTTCTACCCCACCGAGGAGGCTGCCAGCTCGAACAACCGTTGGCGTCCGGTCGGCCTCGGGACGATGGGGCTGCAGGACGTCTTCTTCAAGCTGCACCTGCCGTTCGACTCCCCGGAGGCGCTGGCGCTGAGCGCGCGCATTCAGGAGATGATCTACCTGCACGCGCTGACGACCTCCTGCGCGCTGGCCGAGAAGCAGGGCGCCCACGAGGCCTACGCGGACACCTGGGCCGAGGCGGGCGAGCTGCAGTTCGACCTGTGGGGCGTCGAGCCGACGATGAAGGAGGAGTGGGCCGCCCTCAAGCAGCGCATCGCCCAGCACGGCCTGCGCAATTCCCTGGTGATCGCGATCGCCCCCACCGCCACGATCGCCTCGATCGCCGGCTGCTACGAGTGCATCGAGCCCCAGGTCTCGAACCTCTTCAAGCGCGAGACCCTCTCGGGCGACTTCGTCCAGCTGAACAACTACCTGGTCGAGGACCTCAAGGGTCTGGGTCTGTGGAACCAGGAGACCCGCGACGCGATCAAGCGCGACGACGGCTCGGTGCAGGGGGTCAACGGACTCTCGGACGAGCTCAAGCAGCTCTACCGCACCGCCTGGGAGCTGCCCCAGAAGGCCCTGATCGACCTGGCCGCCGCGCGCGGCCCCTACATCGACCAGAGCCAGTCCCTGAACCTGTTCCTCGCCACGCCGACCATCGGGAAGCTCTCCTCGATGTACCGCTACGCGTGGAAGTCGGGTCTGAAGACGACCTACTACCTGCGCTCGCGCCCCGCGACGCGCATCCGGCAGACCTCGGCCGCCACCAGCGACCCCGCGGCCGTTGACCCCGCAGCCGTTGCCTGCTCGCTCGAGAACCCCGAGAGCTGCGAGGCCTGCAACTAGCACCTCGCGACCGAGTCACCGGTAGCCGGGGCTCGTGGACCATCCCAGCACCCCGACCGCACACCACCGCACCGCTTCTGCACGCTGCCATGATCCTCGACCCCGGCTACGACCTCACCCTGCGTCCGATGAAGTACCCGGTCTTCTATGACATGTACCGGGACGCCATCAAGAACACCTGGACGGTGGAGGAGGTCGACTTCTCGACCGACACGGTGGACCTGGACAAGCGGCTGCTGCCCTCGGAGCGCCACCTGATCCACCGCCTGGTGGCCTTCTTCGCGACCGGGGACTCGATCGTCTCGAACAACCTGGTCCTCAGCCTCTACAAGCACATCAACTCGCCCGAGGCGCGGATGTACCTGTCGCGGCAGCTCTACGAGGAGGCGCTGCACGTGCAGTTCTACCTCACGCTGCTCGACACCTATGTGCCGGACATCAAGGAGCGCGAGGAGGCCTTCGCGGCTATCCACAACATCCCCTCGATCAAGCAGAAGGGCGAGTTCTGCTTCAAGTGGATGGACACGGTCGCCGAGCTCGACGCCACGGACACCCCTGAGAAGCGCCAGCGGTTCATGCTGAACCTGGTCTGCTTCGCCTGCTGCATCGAGGGCCTCTTCTTCTTCGCGGCCTTCGCCTATGTCTACTTCCTGCGCTCCAAGGGCCTCCTGAACGGCCTGGCCTCGGGGACCAACTGGGTGTTCCGCGACGAGAGCTGCCACATGGCCTTCGCCCTCGAGGTGGTCCGCGTCACGCGCGACGAGTACCCCGAGCTGTGGAACGAGGACATGGAGGCCCGCATCCACACCATGCTCGAGGAGGCCGTGGACTGCGAGATGCAGTTCGCCGAGGACCTCCTGGGCGGCGGCATCCCCGGCCTGTCCCTCACGGACATGCGCCAGTACCTCGAGTTCGTGGCCGACCAGCGCCTCAAGAACCTGGACCTCGAGCCCCGCTTCGGCTCCAAGAACCCCTTCTCCTTCATGGAGCTGCAAGATGTCCAGGAGCTCTCGAACTTCTTCGAGCGCCGCGTCAGCGCCTACCAGGTCTCCGTCTCCGGCGAGGTCGCCTTCGACGAGGCCTTCTGAGCCACGCGCCGGCCGACTCGAAGTCGGG
>JAQBVH010000401.1 GCA_027623615.1 Planctomycetota bacterium
CCGCGTTCCCCGGGGAGCACGAAGCAGACCAGGGCCATCAGCGACGCAACCGTCGCGTCGCTGATGTCGTTCTTGTGGGCCGCGTACCAGCTCGGATCGTCGGCAGCGCTACCAAGGAAAAGCCGCGACCACCCGCGCAGGTGCAGGTCCCCGAGCACGATGTCGGCGCGGGTCACCCACAGGATCGCGGTCGTCGCGAAGACGAGCGACATCATCACCTGCGGCCGGGTCATCGGCCCCTGGGCGGCGCGCGCCGAGCGGATCACCTGCATGCCCTCCTCCGCCTGCGGCCCTTCCGCTCCCGCTGCGACCGGGAAGATCACGCGCGTCAGCAGCAGCCAGGCGCACGGCACGAAGAGCACGACCAGGGGGAGCCAACCAAGGAACCACTGGCCGAAGGTGATCTTGGGCCCGCCCGCGAACTTCTGCTCGAACTGCCCGAGGAACTCCTGGTTGGGGGCCGTGCCGACGGGCGTGCCCATGCCACCTACCGACGCGGAGTAGGCCACCCCGAGCAGGAGGCAGTAGGCGAGCGGTGATCCGACGGGCGCGGACCCCTCCTCCTGCTCGCCCTCGACACGCGCGAGCACCGCCAAGGCGATGGGCAGCATGAGCAGGGCCGTCGCCGTGTTGTTGATCCACAGGGACAGGAAGGCCGACGCGGCCATGAACCCCAGCACCAGCCGCCGGGGCGAACCACCCACCTTCGAGATGATGAACAGCGCCATGCGCCGGTGCACACCCCACCGCTCGAGGCCCAGGGCGATGATGAACGCCCCGAGAAACAGCATCACCAGGTCGCGCATGTAGGCCGGCGCGACCTCCTTGGCGCTCAGCACCCCGAGCAGCGGGAAGAGGACGGCTGGCACAAGGGCCGTTGCCCCAACGGGCAGGGCCACGCTGATCCACCAGGTGGCCGTCAAGGCGGTCACCGCCGCGACCCTGCGCTGGGGTCCGTCGAGGGGGATCCCGGGCGCGAACATCAGGATCGCGAAGAAGACCGCACCGGCGATCAGGCCGGCCCGGTCCATCCGGCCGCGTTCGGGGCCCTCTGCGGTCATGCGGTCCCGGCCAGGAGCCAAGCCAGGTACGGCGCCGCGACGTGGTCGGGCGTCAGGGCGACGCACTCGGGGACGTCGTAGGGGTGCAGTTCGTTCAGGCGGGCCTCGAACGCGGAGAGGCGCGCGGCGGAGGTCTTGAACACACACAGGACCTCGGAGTCTTGCCGCAGCGCGCCCTCCCAGCAGTAGATGCTGGTCACGCCGCCGACCAGGTTCGCACAGGCTGCGAGGCGCTCCTCGACCAGGGCACGCGCCAAGCGCTCCGCGGCCTCCTGGTCCGGGGCGGTGACGAGCACCACGCGGGCGTCGGTCGTGGACATGGGCGGTAGCCTAGGCGACCCCGTTGGGGCCGCCTACGCCTCCTTCGGAGGCGTGATTGTTTTTTGGCTCCACACCTGACGGCGTGGCAGCTCGGAGTCTGCACCCATGGCGCAGCCTCCTACCGGGGGCCGGCTGCCTGCCGCGCGGCGATTTCGACGTCGCCGGTGTGGGGCAGCGTCGGCCACGTCCCCGCCCTAGAATGCGGCGCCGAGGGCGAGCCACCCTCCACCGATGATTCCTCATGGGCCTGCTCCACACCGTTGTCGTCTCGACCCTGCCCCTCATCCCGCGGCCGATCATGCGCCGCCTGTCCGCGCGTTACATCGCCGGGGAGACCCTCGAGGAGGCCCTGACCGTGCTGCGCGCCAACCAGGCTGCGGGCTTCGCCGGGGTGCTCGACATCCTCGGCGAGGACGTGGCCGACGAGCAGGCTGCCCGCGCTGCCCAGGGCCAGTACAAGGCCGCAGCCACGGCCCAGGGTCAGGCCGGGGTCGACAGCTACGTCTCGATCAAACCCACTCACTTCGGCCTGCGGCTGTCGAAGCGGCTGGCCCACGAGCTCTACGACGATCTGCTCACGCACTGCGCCAGCCTCGGGCAGTTCGCGCGGATCGAGATGGAGGATGCCTCGACCACCGACGACACCCTCGCGCTCTTCAAGAGCCTGCGCGCCAAGCACGACAATGTCGGCATCGTGCTGCAGTCGCGCCTCAAGCGCACGCTCCACGACATCGAGGAGCTGTCCGAGGTCCCCTGTGACGTGCGCATGGTCAAGGGCATCTATCTCGAGCCGGCCAGGATCGCCCACACGGAGGCCAACCAGATCCGCGACGCCTTCGTGGCGTGCTCGGTGGCCCTGTTCCAGCGCGGTCACCGCATCTGCTTCGCGACCCACGACGGGGACCTGGCCGGGCGCCTCCTGCGCGAGGCCCTCGACAAGGGCGTCGACCGCGGGCGCTACGAGTTCGAGGTCCTGCTCGGCGTGCGCGAGGAGCTCTGGAAGCGCTGGCTCGACGCTGGCAACAAGGTGCGCGTCTACGTGCCCTACGGCCCCGAATGGCGCTCCTACTCCCAGCGGCGGCTGCGCAAGAACCCCGAGGTGCTCTCGCACCTGATGCGCAACCTGCTCCGCCGGTGACCGAGGGGCGTCACTTCCCGATCTGGAGGCGGCGCGCGAGGATCTCGGACAGGACGCCGGTGCGCAGGATCTTGTCCATCGTCGCCCGGTAGTCGTAGGGCACCCGGAACCAGGTGACGCGGTCCTCCTCGAGCACCGCGTAGCAGGCCCGGTTGTCGCCGTCCCGGGGCTGGCCCACGGAGCCGACGTTGATGAAGGCCTTGCTGCCCTCGGGCAGCTCGAGGGTGTACTCCTCGCGCCCGTCGAGGCCCTGGAAGCGCAGGTCCTCGGTGTGCATGCCTGGGTGGTGGGTGTGCCCGCCGATCGCGATGCCGTCGAACGAGTTGAAGATCGCGCGCAGCTTGGCGGGGTTCAGGAAGCCGTCCGTGGAGAGCACGTATTCCTTGACCGGGTCGCGCGGGGAACCGTGGACGAAGGTGAAGCGCCCTTCCTCGTGCACCAGCGGCAGCTCGCGCAGCCACTTCCAGCGCGCCTTGCGCTCCGAAGAGCTGTACCAACGCGGCCGCATGCGCTCGCGGGTGAACTCGATCGCTCCCCGGGCATGGGGGTTGAAGTCCGAGGCGTCGTGGAACAGCGCCTCGTCGTGGTTCCCCATCAGGGTGAGCGCCGCGTGTCCGCGCACGAGGTCGACGCAGTACTCGGGCTCGGGTCCGTACCCGACGATGTCGCCGAGGCAGTAGAGCGTAGGCACACCCAGGGTGCGCACATGGGCAAATACGGCCTCCAACGCCTCCCGATTGGAGTGCAAGTCCGAGATGATCGCGACCTTCACGCCTCGTGCATTTCTCTTCAGATCGTGCGGAGGCTCGATGAGGCCTCTCCTGCTGAGGACCCACCGCTCACGCGGCTCCGGGCTGGGCAGGATTGTAGTCCGAACCTCGCCCAGACGAACCCCGGATCAGCCCTCGTCGCTCAATTCAGAACGGGACAGGACCGCCAAAGCTCCGCGCGAGGACATCAGGCACAGTCGTCGTCAGCTCGTCGAGCACATCCTCGGCGCGGCGCGCGGCGGCGAGAAAAGCGACCCAATCGGCGCGCTCCCCCGGGCGCAGGCGGCCCGCACCGACTCCGAGGGCCCGCGCGCCTCCCTCCGTGGCCATGCGCAGAACTACGTCGGGGGAGAGCTCGGGGTGATCCTGACGCAGCCAGGACATCTCCTGACGCAGGTCGAGGCAGGAGTTGCTCGCCGCCGAGTCCGTACCCAGGGCCAGCGCCACGCCCGCTGCCAGGTAGGCCGCGAGGGGCGCAGGGCCGCGCCCGAAGAAGCGCTGGGTTCCAGGGCAATGCACCAGGGTCGCGCCGGCAGCGGCCAGTCGCGCGGGCTCCCCCCGCGCAGGGTGGTTGCCGTGAATCAGGAGCGTCCGCGGGCCGAGCAGTCCCGCCTCGTCGATCACGTCCAGCCCCGAGCGGCAGGGCGAGGGCCCGAGCAGGGCCGCGAGCGGTCCCTCCCCGGTGAGCATCCAATCCAGTTCCGCCTCGGTCTCCGACCAGTGGATCGCCACGGGCAGAGCCCGCTCGGCGGCGATCCGGCCGAGCGCCGCCATCAGGACGGGGCTCACCGTGAATGGGGCATGCGGGGAGAGGCCCTCGAGCCTGTGCGGCTCGAGGACCAGGGGCTCGGCGACCGCGCCCAGCGCTTGCGCCGTGCGCGTCGGGTCCTGGGCGTCGAGCACCTCGCGCAGGTGCACGACACCGAGCTCGACCCCCCCCAGGCAACTCGGCGCGACGACCAGCCCAAGCGAGTCGACGTCCCCTACCCAGGCGTGTCCGCTCGCCGCCAGGCCGATGGCCGCCTCGCGGGCCGCGGAGGCCAGCTCGCCAGCCGGGGTCGTCGCGCGCTCGGCCATGAGTCGGCCGACCCAGGCCCCGAAGCCTCCATCGGCGGAGACGCGCCCCGCCAGCGCGCTGAGCTCGAGGTGGGCGTGGGCGTTGATGAGCGCCGTGGCCAGGACAACGTCGCCCAGGTCCCGCACCTTCC
>JAQBVH010000402.1 GCA_027623615.1 Planctomycetota bacterium
AGCGCCCTCGAGCAGGCGGCGAGCGAAGCCCGCGCCGCCGCGGGGCAGAGCCGCCAGGAGGCGCGTCAGGGTCTGCAGGAGCTGAGCAAGTCGGAGAGCAGCGCGGGCGAGGCCGCGCGCCGCGCCGAGCAGCAGCTGGACGCGGCCGATCAGGCCGCCGCGGAGGCCGAGGCGAGCCAGGGTCAGCCGAGCGCGAGTCCCCAGAATCCGCAGTCTCCCACCAGCGCCGCGCGTGAGGCGACCGAGAGTGCCCTCCAGGAGCTCGACCAGGGTCAGGCCGCCCAGCAGGAGCTGGGCGAAGCGCTCGAGTCCTCGCAGCAAGCCGCCGAGGAGAAGGCGCAGCAGCTGGGTGACGACCTCGAGGAGACCGCGCGCAGACTGCAGAGCGAAGGCGAGCCCCTCGACGGCGCCGAGGCAGCCAAGGCCGCCATGGAGCGCGCCGCCCAGGCGATGCAGCGCGCGCAGCAGGCTGCAACGGAGAGCAAGCAACAGGAGGGCCAGCTGGCCTCCCAGGCGGCGGAGCAGGCCCTGCAAGAGGCGCGCGAGGCCTTGAACGAGGCCATGCAAGCCGCGTCGAGCGGGCAGGGCCAGCAGCAGCAGTCCGAGCAGATGTCCCAGCAGCAGGGCCAGCTCTCCGAGCAGGTCGGCCAGCTGGGTGAGCAGGCGCAAGAGGGGTCGATGAGCCCCGAGAGTCAGGAGAAGGTCGAGCAGGCCCTCGAGCAGGCCAGGCAGGCGATGCAGCAGGCCGCGCAGAAGATGGGCCAGCCGGGCCAACGCTCCGAGGCAGCGTCTGAGCAGCGCGAAGCGCTCGAGGCGCTCCAGGAGGCCGCCCGCGAAGCAGAAGCCGGCGTCGAACCCCAGACCGCCGAGGACCAAGCCCGCGCCGAGGAGCTGGCGCAGCGGCAGAAGGAGATCGAGGAACAACTCCTCGACCTCGCGCGCCGCAACGAGGAGCGCAATTCCCCGCTCCCTCAACCCAACCTCGACCAGGCTGCGCAGAGCGCCTCCGAAGCCGCGCAGTCCCTCGAGCAGGGCGACCTCGATCAGGCCGAGCAGAAGGAGCAGGAGACCGAGCGCGAGATCCGCGAGGCGCTCGATCAGCTCGAGGAAGAGGAGGAGCAGTACCAGCAGCTCCGCCAGGAGGAGCTGCTCTTCCGCATGGCCGAGGAGATCGACGCGATGCTCGGCGTGCTGCGCGAGCAGATGCAGGCCACCCGCGAAGCGGATGCCGCGCGCGGTGGTAGCACGACCCCGAGCCGCGCCGACCGCGTGCGCCTGCGCAACGTGTCGCGCGAGTTCGAGGTCCTCGCCCAGCGCTCGACCGTGCTGCGCGAGGCGATCGAGGAGGAGGGCGTGCTCGTCTTCACCGAGGTGATGCGCAACATCGAATCCGACCTGACGCGGGTCGCGCGCGACATGGGTCAGGCCGGCGGGTACCGCTCCGGCGAGCGCGTGCAGGCGCTGCAGGACGACGTCGAGACCTCACTCGTGTGGCTGCAGGAAGCCCTCGAAGCGGAGATCGAACGTCGGCAGGACGAGCAGCAGGAACAACAGCAGAACGAGGACCAGCAGCAGCCGCCCCAGAACCAGAAGCCGCCGCTGGTCCCCGACACCGCGGAGCTCGTCCTCCTGGCCCAGCTGGAGCGCGAGGTGCTCGAGCGGGTCCAGCAGGTCCTCCAGCTGCACCCGGAGCTCCTCGAGGCCGAGGGGAGGCTTGACCCGCTCCTGCTCGAGGAGCTCACGCGCCTGGCCTACCAACACAACCGCGTTACCGAACTGTTCGGGGCCTTCCGGAAGAAGTTGGGCATCCCCGGTCCTGGGGAAGAAAACATCCCGGAAGAAGACACCTCTGGCGGTGACGGGACCGGAGGGGAAGAATAGACCCATGTCGCGCCTCCGCGCGATCCGAGAAAGGACTGTGATGAAGCGATCGATCCAACTTCTGGCCCTCACCCTTCTGGGTGCCGGTTCGGCCCTGGCTCAAGACGAGTCGGAGCGCCCGGAAATCGGCATCGAGGATTTGGTCCCCGGCGCCGCCGGCCAGGCCGACCCGCGGGAGGAGATGACCAAGCTCTTCCAGTCCGTGGAACGACGCCTGAAGGACATGGGTGGCTACCTGCTCGACGCCGGCGCAGGCGACACCTCCAAGATCGCCAAGCTCGACGCCACTGGCATCGAAGACCTGCTCCGGCAGGGCCGCCCCGAGGCGCCGCAGCCCACCGGCGGCGTGGGTGATCTGCTCTCGATCTCCAAGGCCGAGGGCGAGCGCGTCCTCGAGGACATCGAGAAGATCCTCCAGCTCGCGCAGCAGAACGGAGGGACATGAAGCAGCTGCATGGAAGGCGGTCAGTCTTCCAAGCCCTCCGAGTCCAACTCTCCCTCCCAGCAGCAGAGCCGCGGCGGCAAGAAGGAGCAGACTCCTGATGGCCCGAGCCAACCCGAGGGGCAGAAGCCCGAGGGTCAGCAGCCGAAGCCCGAGAACGGTCAGCCCAAGGGCAACAAGGACAACCCGCCGGCCACCCCGAACGAGCTCGGAGCTCCTCCCCAGGCGGACCCGACCCAGGACCCGCTGATGGTCGGCCAGGACCGTGAGCAGTGGGGCAACCTGCCCGTTCACATGCAGGAGCTCTTCCGCGCCGAGGGCGGCGACAAGGTCCCCGCTCGCTACCGCGACTGGATCGACAGCTACTACCGTCGACTCAACGACCGGTAGCCCTAGGCGACCCCGTTGGGGCCGCCTACGCATCCTTCGGAGGCGTGTGTGCTGTTTGACGTCGCACCTGACGGTGCGAAGGCTCGGAGTCTGCACCCATGGCGCAGACTCCTGGCGCTGGACCCTGACGGAACCCTCGGGGGGAGCACCAGCTGCTCCCCCCGTTCCATTCCCCCACGATGTTGCGTCCCTGCCTGTTGCTCCTGCCCCTCCTCGCCTCGGCCGCAGATCGACCTGCGCCGGCGCAGGACCCCGTGCAGGACCGACCGCAGCGCACGGGCGCGCCAGGCAGCCCGTTCGTGACTCCGACGGACTTGCCGCCCGGAGTCAACGACCCCGCACGGCAGGCGATCGAGCGCGGGCTGGCCTGGCTCGCCAAGGACCTGACCACCAGCGCGACCGGCGGGGTCGCGACCGGTGACCAGCAGCACGCCTCCCCGGTGGGCGTGACCGCCCTCGGCGCGCTGGCGTTCCTCGCTGCTGGCAACACCACCCGCCGCGGTCCCTACCAGCGGGAGCTGACCCGACAGCTCGACTACCTGCTGGATCGCGTGATCGCGGAGGGCGAGGAGCACGAGGGCTACGTGTTCGCCAGCGAGGACGTGCAATCGAAGATGCACGGGCACGGGCTGGCGGTGCTCGCGTTCACCCAGGCCTACGACCTTTCACCGAACAGCCCGCGCGGGCGGCGACTGGCGGAGGCGATTCGACTCGGCGTGCAGCGCATCGAGCAGGCCCAGGGCGCGGACGGTGGCTGGTTCTACGGGCCGCAGCCGATCGAGCTGACCGAGGGCTCGGTCACGGTCTGCCTCCTGTGGGCGCTGCGCGGCGCACGCAACGCGGGGTTCGAGGTGGACGGCAACGTCGTAGCGCGCGCCCTCGAGTACGTGACCAAGCTCCAGGAGGAGGACGGCGGCTTCATCTACGCTCCCCACGAGCCCAAGAGCTCGATCGCGCTGACGGCCGCTTGCCTTTCGACCCTGCACGCCCTCGGCATCTACGAGGGCCGCGTTGTGGACGACGGCTACGGCTACCTGTTGCGCGAGCTGGGCAAGCGCGAGTTCGACCGCGCCCAAGGCCTGGCGGGCAACCCCTCGCAGTTCCCCTACTACGAGCGCTGGTACCTGGCCCAGGCCTATTGGCAGTACCGCGACACGAAGGTCTTCCGCGGCTGGGTCCAGAGCGAGTGGCCGCGCATCCTCCGCGAACAGCGCCCCGACGGCTCCTGGGCCGACGCACGCTACGACGCAACCGGAAGACGCATCGAGGGCCGCTACGGGACGCCGTACGCCACGGCGATGAACGTGCTGGTGCTGTCGGTGCCGGAAGGACTCCTGCCCGCGTTCCAGCGCTGATCAGGACCAACGGGATCCATCAGGCACGACCGCCCGAGCGAAGCCGAACAGGAACGCGGCCAGGACCGGCACTACGACGAGGGCGAGCACCAGCTGGTTCAGCGCCTCGAGCAGCAATAGGACCCAGGCGGTCTGGAAGAGCAGCGCCGGAACGAAGGTCCACGTGGCGCCGAAGACGGGCAGACCCCCGGGGATCGTCTCGACCGTGGGGTGCTCACGCCGCAGATGCCGCATGGCTACTCCGCAGGCACGTAGACCGACGACGAGCATCCAGGTCAAGCCGACCCCGATGACGGGCAAGGTGTATTTCAGGGCAGGCGTCGTGGCGGTCGCGAACGGGAGGAACAGTAACGCCTGAGAGGCGACGAACCAGGTCATGCGCGCCTGACCGAGACGGTCCTCGTGCAACCAGCGGGAGCGCG
>JAQBVH010000403.1 GCA_027623615.1 Planctomycetota bacterium
GGGCCGGCGGGGGAGGGGCTCGGGCGCGAGGCCCGGACCGGCTCAGTAGAGCACCGGTAGCAGCAGCGTCGCGAGGACCAGGAATACCACGGACAGGGGCAGGCCCAGTCGGAGGAAGTCCGTGAAGCGGTAGCCGCCCGGCCCGTACACGATCAGGTTCGTGTTGTAGGAGACCGGCGTAAGGAAGGAGCAGTTCGCACCAAAGGCGACCGCCATCACAAAGGGCAACGGGTCCGCGGCGTCGAGCTCGAGGCCGAGCTGGTAGGCGATCGGGGTCATCATCGCCGCCGTCGCGTTGTTCGAGAGGACCTGTGTCAGGAGCGCGGTGAACAGGAGCACGACACCGAGCACCGCGCGCGTGCCGTACGGCGCGACGGTCTCGACCACGGCGTGGGCGGCCGAGGCTGCCAGGCCGGTCTGCACGCCCGCCACACCCAGGGCCAGGGTGCCGGCGATCACGAAGATCACGTCCCAACCGATGGCCTCGTGGGCGCGACGGAACGACAGGCAACCCGTGACGACCGCCAGGACCGCCGCGGACAGCGCCGCCACCTCGACCGTCGCGAGGCCCGAGACGCCGAGGGTCACGAAGAGCGCCAGTGCGAGGATGGCGAGGGGCGCGCGCCGGGTGTCCTTGGCGATGTGGTCCACCCCTTCGACGACGAGCAACCCCGCTGCCTCCCGCAGGCGGCGCATCGACGCCTCGCTGCCCTGCACGAGCAGCACGTCCCCGGTTTGCAGCGACAGGGACTCGATCTTCTCACGCATGTGCACGCCGTGGCGCTGGATCGCGAACAGGTTCGCGTCGTACGTGTCGTGCAGCGCGAGGTCCCCGACGGTCTGGCCGATCCACGCGGAGCCGGGCGTGACGATGACCTCGAACAGGGTCAAGGCCACGCTGCGCACCGAGTCGCCTCGCTGGCGGTTCGACGCCGCGGCCAGGCGTAGGCGCAGGACGTCCTCGGGGTCGCCCTTGACCAGCAAGAGGTCCCCGCTGCGCAGCTCGAGCGTCGGGCGCGGCGCGTGGATCGTCTCGCCGCGCACGACCTGCAGCACCCGCGTCCCCGCGCCGAGGGAGCCTGAGGCCTGGACCTCCGCCAGCCCGCGGCCGGCGAGGCCGCCCCCGTCGCCGACCGTCACCTCGGTCATGTACTCCGCGGCGACCCCCTGGTTGGTCAGGAGGTCCAGGGAGGGCCGCTCGGGGAGCAGCCGCCGCCGCAGGACGACGATCAGTACGCCGCCGACCACGGCCAGGATCACCCCGAGTCGCGCGAAGTCGAACATCCGCAGCTGGTGCGCGCCGCCGGACACCTCGCTCAGGCTCGAGGCGACGATCAGGTTCGTCGACGTGCCGATCAGCGTCATCGAACCCCCGAGGATCGACACGAAGGAGAGCGGGATCAGCAGCCGGCTCGGCGCCTCCTTCAGCCGCGGGGCGAGGCCGAGTACCAGGGGCAGGAAGATCAGGATCAGGGGCGTGTTGTTCACGAACCCCGACAGCAACATCGTCGCCGCCAGCAGGAACAGGTAGGCCCGCATCGGGCTGCCGCCCTGGGTGAGCCGGTTGGCCATCGCCGCCGCAGCCCCCGTGCGTGCGACGGCGGCGGAGAGCACGTACATGCTGGCCACGGTGATCACCGCGGGGTTCGTGAATCCGCCCAGGGCCTGCTCCGGCGTGAGCACGCCGCTGAGGGCCAGGACCACGATCGCGCACAGGCCGGTCAGCCCAGGCGGCGCCCACTCCGTGACGAGCAGCACCAGCACGCCAGCCAGGACCAGCAGGGTCACGATCGCCTCCAGGCTCATGGCGTTACGTTGCCCTCTCGCGCGGGGGCGGGCAAGTGGGTTGGGTGTCCCGAGGTGAAGCTTCGCGCGGCGCGCGACGCTCCCTCGGATCTCGCCTTCGAGCCCACGCTCCCCAGAGGCTAGGATGGACCGTCCCGTGATCCCCATGCGCAACCTCTGCCCGCTCCTCGTCACGCTCGCCCTTCCCGTCTCCGCGGACGTCCACTCCGGCCAGAGTTGGGCCCAAGGGGACGCTGGCGGGAACTTCGCCGTCGTGCACTTCGACCTCGACGACGAGACTGGCGCGCTGTCGGTCAACGCCGAGTACTTTGGCCTGCTCGGCAGCCTGACCCAGGTGCTCGTCGAGGACGAGGCGGGAGACTTGCTGCTCGACGTACCCCACGACGGCGGGACCGAGGGGTTCATGGCAGGCACGGTCCTGCTCGACCCCACCCAGACCATGCGCGCGCTGATGGGCGAGGGCCGCGTCGTCTTCCTGACGACCGCGTTCCCCGAGGGCGAGATGGAGGCGTTCAACGCGATCGACCCGCGCGTGTTCCGCAGCTTTCCGCTCGAGCCCGATCAGGTCAGCGGCGGCGGTGACGCCGGCGCGAGCGGCACGGGCCACCTGTGGCTCGATGAGCTGGGCAACGCCTTCCTCTCCGGTCAGGTGACCGGCCTCAGCGACCCGGTGACCAGCGTGGAGCTGCGCGGTCCGGCCTGGTACGGCGAGCTCGGTGTGCTGCTGGCCACCTTCGACAACGTGGCGGAGAACGGCGCCCTGGCCACCTTCGACCACTGGTGGCAGGATCCGGGCCCGCCGGCCCAGGTGCTGCAGGACCTCAAGGACGGGCTCGCCTACTTCGTCGTGCGCACCACGACCAGGCCCGGTGGCGCCGTCCGTGGGCAGGCCTTCGCGGGCCGGCTCGGTGACGAGTACTGCGCTCCCCGGAGCAACTCCGCCTCGACGATCGGTGCCCAGCTCCACGCCGAGGGCAGCGTGCGCGCCAGCGACAATGACCTCGTCCTGCGCGCCCAGTTCCTGCCGCCCGGTAAGCCGGTCCTGCCGATCGTCGGCAGCATGACCGGGCACGTGTTCGCGGTGCCTGGCAGCGACGGCAGCCTGTGCGTCGGCGGCGGCGGCCTGGGCCGCCTCCTGGCGAACCTCGGCACGGCCAGCGCGGGCGGCCACTTCAACGCGGCCGTCGACCTCGGCGACCTGCCCGCCCACGGGGCGGTCCAGGCTGGTGAGCGCCTGAACTTCCAGCTCTGGTTCCGCGACGCGAACCCCGACCCGACCTCGAACTTCTCGAGCGCCGTGTCGATCCGCTTCCGGTAGGAACTTGCGCCACGGGCGCCTGCTCCGGACGTGCCGCACCGTCAGGCGCGGCGCGCAAGGACCTCGCGCCGCCGCGGGAGCGCAGGCGGCCCCGACGGGGTCGCCTACTCGGCGAGCCAGGCCGCGTGCAGCGCCTCGGCCACGAGGCGATTGGCGCGCGGGGAGTAGTGACCCTCCGGTTGCCAGAGGTCGGAGGCCTGCGCGCCTCCGGCCAGCGCGAGCGTCCTCGACGCGTCGAGCACCGGGACGCCCTCGGCCTCGATGGCCGCGACCAGGCGCATCCAAGGGCGCGCAGCGCCTGCTTCGGCGACGTCCCTGGAGTCCGGCAGGATCACGACCCGCAGGACGCGTCCGCTGTCCGCGAGGGTGCGTCGCAGGTCGCGCACGAGCGCGAGGTGCACCTGGAAGACCTCGCTGTCCTCGTCGCGGAGCGACGCGTAGGGGTCGCGCCCACCGCGCTCGAGCAGGGTCACGGCGAGGCGCGCGAGCCCCGAATGATGCTGCCAGCGTGACCCCCGCGCCGCGTAGGCGGCGGGTGCGCGGCGCACCCAGTGGTCGGTCGCGAGCGCTGCGAACAGGGCGGCCTGGTCGGAGAGCAGACGCGGGACGTCCTCGGGCGCCTGGGCAGGGGAGGGGAGCACCTCGAGCCCACCGTCACCGTTCAGCGAGAGGCGCGGCTTGAAGAGGACCGAGCGCGCGCGCCAGTGGAGCTGCAGGGGAGAGAAGTGGGTCGTCGTGCGCTGGACGCCGCTCGGGTAGAGGCCGAGCCAGACCTCGTCCGGCTCGAGGGGTAGCGCGTCCCGCAGCGCGCGCAGGTAGGCCTGGTCAGCGCCATAGCCGCCGACGCCGAGGTTCGCGAGCTCGAGGTCCGGCGCCAGGGCCTCGAGCTGGGCGGCCCAGCTCTCGGTCGCCTCGACCTCGTGACCCTCGGTGAAGCTGCAACCGACGAGAGCGATGCGACGCGCGGCCGTCCGCTGCTCGGGGAGCGCCCGCAAGCCCTCGCGGGCACCCGCCCAGTCGTAGGTCCGCAGTCGACGGCGCATGCCGGGGCGGGGGCACCAGCCCAGGTGCGCGTCGAACAGGGAGCGCCGGGCGAAGGTGCCAGGATCGGCGAGCTGCTCCTCGTACTGCTCGAGCAGTCGCCGTTGGGTGTCCGAGAAGAGCGGCGGGTCGAAGGGGGCCACATGGATGCCAAGCAGAAGGCCGTCCCGCAGGACGGTCCACTGCAGGGCTTGGTCGACGACCGCCAGGGAGAGGACGAGCAAGGCGAGCTTGCGCCAAAGCCGCCGCAGCGGACGGGGAGGAGGGTCCGCCGACATCCTCCAAGCGTAG
>JAQBVH010000404.1 GCA_027623615.1 Planctomycetota bacterium
AAGGAGCACGAGGACGGCTCGAGCACCCACGTGCAGTCCTCGTTCAGCCGCAGCGAGTTCTGGGCCGACATCCTCGCCGAGGATCGTGACACGTTCGACCTCGACTTCCAACGCAGCCTCCCCTTGGGCGAGCGGCACTCCTTGATGTACGGACTCGGCTATCGCCTCACCCGGTCCGAGACGCGTGGATCGTCGACCCTGTACTTCACCCCGGACAGCCGCACCGACGATCTCGTCAGCGCGTTCGTCCAGGACGAGTTCCAGGTCAGCGACGACCTCAAGTTCACCTTCGGCACCAAGATCGAGCACAACGACTACACCGGCTTCGAGGTTCAGCCGAGCGCGCGCTTCAGCCTCGCGCGCGGCGAGAACTCGACCCTCTGGGGGGCCGTCTCGCGCGCGGTGCGTACGCCTTCCCAGATCAGCGAGGACCTGAGCTTCCTCCAGGGCGTGCTCGCCAACACTCCGCCCGGCTTCAACACCCTCATCGAGCTGGTGGGCAGTGACGCGTTCGAGTCCGAGGAGTTGATCGCCTACGAGCTGGGCTACCGCACCAGGCCCACCGAGAACAGCTCGCTCGACATCGCCGCCTTCGTCCACACCTACGACAACCTGTCTACCTGGGAGTTTGGTACGGCCACGTTCATGGGCGGCGGGATCATCCACCAGCCGGTCTTCTTCGCTAACCTGAGCGAGGGCGTGGGCTATGGAGCCGAGATCGCAGGACAGGTGAACGTGAGCAAGGACTGGTCCCTGCACGCGAGCTACAGCCTGTTGTTGATGGACCTCGACACGGACGCCTCCAGCACTGGGATCGACCCGGAATCCGCCGAGGACGAGGCTCCCAGGAATCAGCTTCACCTGCGGGCCTACCACGACCTCGCAGACGATTTCGAGCTCGACCTGGCCCTGTGGTACGTCGACAACCTCGGCCGCGCGATCGACAGCTACACCCGCGCCGACGTGCGCCTCGGATGGCAGCCGACGGAGGGCAGCCGCATCAGCCTGGGCGTGCAGGGCCTCTTCCACGACGACGAGGTTGAATTCGCCCGCGGCGAGTTCGGTGACTACTACGGCAACGAGCTGGGTGTTTACCTGCAGCTCGACCTCAGCTTCTGATCCCCTTCTCGTTCGTGCTCTACCTCTCCCTGCGCCTCCGTCGCTGCCTGGGTCTGGCGTGCCTCGCCGGGCTCCTGAGCCTCGTCGTGGGATGGGCCGTAGCGCCGCGCGAGGTGTTTGCGAGGACGAGCGATCCTTCCCCGGCGGATGCGCAGGTCGACGACAAGGCACGCACGAAGGAGTACACCCTCAAGGCCGCCTTCATCTTCAACTTCCTCAAGTACACCACCTGGCCCAAGGACACCTTCGACAAGGAGGACGAGCCCATCATCCTGGGTGTCGTTGGCGAGGACGCTTACGGGGACCTCCTCGACAAGGTGCTCGCTAACAAGCAGGTCGAGAAGCGCGCGGTGATCGTAAGACGCTTCGCGGAGATCGGTGATGTCAAGGGCGTCCACGCCCTCCTGGTCGGCAAGCTCACCAGCAAGGAACGGACGGCACTCTACGCCCGGCTTGGCTCTTCCGCAGTGCTCGTCGTCGGTGACGAGAAGGGCATGGCCGGCGAACATACCTGCGTGGCGAGCTTCTTCCTCGACGGAGGCAAGGTTCGCTTCGAGGTGAGCACCAACGCGATCAAGCGCACCGGGCTGACCCTGAGTTCCCAGCTCCTGAAGCTGGCCGACGTCGTGGAGAAGCGCAAGTGATCCGCACCTTCCGCTCTGCCTCGATCAGCTTCAAGGTGACGGCGGTCATCCTGATTGCCTGCGTCGTGTGCGTCGCAACCGCCAGCAGCTTCCAGACCTACCAGCAGCGCAAGATCGAGCGCAAGCACCTGCTCTCCGACCTCTCGCTCTCCGCACGATCGATGGGCCGCAACTGTACCTCGGCCCTCGAATTCCAGGACGACAGCTTCGCCACCGAGGCCCTCGGGGTCTACGCCATCGACCCGAGCGTGGTCAGCGCAGCGGTGTACGACAGCTCAGGCAACCTGTTCGCCGCCTACGACCGGGACCGGGCCGACCTGCCGCGAGTACCTGATCACCGCACGGAGGGCGAGGGAGTTCCCGACGGCGAGGTCTCCGTCTTCGAGCGCATCTTCACGGACGGAGCGTTGACAGGTTTCGTCTACCTCCGGTCGGACCTGCGCGAGGTCGAGCAGCGCGCCCGCGAGGGCATCCGGTCGGGGCTGATGGGCATCGGCCTGGCGCTCCTGCTCGCGCTCCTCCTGTCGAGCCGCCTACGCGGCCTGATCACCGGGCCGATCCTCGAGCTGGCGAACACCGCTCAACGCATCCGCGATCGGGGCGACTACAGCACCCGGGCCGTCAAGCGCCAGGACGACGAGGTCGGCGGACTGATCGACGCCTTCAACGCGATGCTCGAGGTGATCTCCCGCCGGGAATCCGAGCTTCAGCAGCACCGCGACAACCTCGAGGACGAGGTCGTCGAGCGGACGCGTGAGCTCGTCGCCGCCAAGGAGGTCGCCGAAGAGGGCGCGCGGGTCAAGTCGGAGTTCATGGCCAACATGAGCCACGAAATCCGCACCCCGATGAACGGGGTGATCGGTATGACCGAGCTCCTGCTCGACACGCCTCTGGAGGAAGAGCAGCGCCTGATGGTCGACACGATCGGCAGCTGCGGCACCCAGCTCCTCGCGATCATCAACGACATCCTCGACTTCTCCAAGATCGAGGCCGGCAAGCTCCAACTCGAGGAGATCGACTTCGACCTGCGCCTGCTCGTCGAGGAGCTGGGCGACATGGTCGCGGCCAAGGCCAACGAGAAGGACGTCGAGCTGGTCTGCATGGTCCACTCGTCCACTCCCTCCATCCTGCGCGGGGACCCGAGCCGACTGAAGCAGATCCTCTTGAACCTGATGAACAACTCCATCAAGTTCACCGATCAAGGCGAGGTGCACGTCGAGGTGACGGTCCGCGCGGACCACGACGATCACGTCGAGCTCGACCTCGCCGTGCGCGACACGGGCATCGGCATCCCGGCCGATCGCATGGACCGGCTCTTCCAGTCGTTCTCGCAGGTCGACGCCTCGAACACACGCAAGTATGGCGGCACCGGGCTCGGCCTCGCCATCTCGGCCCAGCTGGCGCGCTTGATGAACGGCGCGATCCTCGTCGAGAGCGTGGACGGGGAAGGCTCGACCTTCACCGCGCGCATCCCCTTCCCCAAGCAGCCTGCCGCCCAGCTCGCCCTGACCGACCTGCCTCGGGACCTGCTGGGGATGCGCATCGCCATCCTCGACGACAACGCCACCAACCGTCGCATCCTGGCCGGGCAGCTGCGTTCCTGGGCCTGCGAGGTCGACGTCTACGAGACCCCGGAGGAGGCCCTCGAGGGCATGCGCGAGGCCGCGCGAGCGGGAACGCCCTACCGCCTGCTCGTCACCGACTTTCAGATGCCGGGCCAGACTGGCCTGGACGTGACGAGCAGCGTCCGAGGCGACGCCGCCTTGGCGGAGACCCTGATCGTGCTCCTCACCTCGATGTCCTTCCTCGGCAAGAGCAAGCAGCTCGAGGGGGCTGGCGTCAGCGGCTTTTTGACCAAGCCCGTCAAGCAGACCCAGCTCTACGACTGCATCGCCACCGTCGTCGGGGCCGAGGGTCGGTCGCGCAAGGGCGCGACCGAGCGACTGATCGGAGAGCACAACCTGGTCAGGACCGGCATCCGCGCCCGCGTCCGGGTCCTGCTCGTCGAGGACAACCTGGTCAACCAACGCGTCGCCACGGCCATGCTGGCGAAGGGTGGGTTCGCCTGCGAGCTCGCCGTGAACGGCCAGGAGGCCCTGGACGCCCTCGAGGCTCACCCCTTCGACCTGGTCCTCATGGACTGCCAGATGCCCGTCATGGATGGCTTCGAGGCCACGCGCAGAATTCGCGAACGGGAGCTCAAGACGGGATCGAATCTGCCGATCATCGCCATGACAGCGAACGCGATGGAAGGTGACCGTGAGCGCTGCTTGGATGCGGGGATGGACGACTACCTGACCAAGCCGGTGAACGCCGACAACCTGATCTCGATTCTCAACCACTGGATCATGAAGACACGAGCGAGCGAGGAAAGGCCCGCATAGTCCGACCACGACTCGGCGGCTCCGCTCCCCCACACCCCCTGCCTGCGGAGCCTGCCCTGGACCTTTCCTCAGACGGCGCGTCCCCCTAGGCCGCGTCACCAACCCCCGGTGAGCCTCCCCCAGGCTCGCCGGGGGCCCTTCTTTTTGTTCGCAGACGACGTAGTGTGAGGGCGATGGACGCTCCCCCCGAACCAGCCGAGGGCGCGGTCCCGCGTCGCATCTGGGGCGGGACGAGCCTGTTGATCCTGGGTCGCTTCTGGGGCTCGGCCTGCACGCTGACCACCCTCTGGCTCCTCGCGCGCCACCT
>JAQBVH010000405.1 GCA_027623615.1 Planctomycetota bacterium
GGCGCGCCTTGCATCGCATCCCGTACGAACCGTCGATAATGCCCCATCAGAGTGAATCACACCACTAGCTGGAGAACAGGTGGTCGCTCTCCTCGGACCAGGCGGTGAACCGATAGAGCGGCACGAGGCGCGTGAGCTCGCGCACGAGCTCCTCCCCCACTCCTTCCCCTAGCGCGGCTTCCCGCGCAGGACCGGCCGCGGGCACGGGCCAGGTCTTGTCGACGACCAGTTGATGCTCCCCTGGTGTCCAGAAGCGCAAGAACTCCTCGAGCTGTTCGGGCCGCAGCTCGGATCCTCCGCGCCACTCGCCCTTCCAGTCGTGCAAGCGCAGCTGAAACCCCTCGAGGTCACGCAGCTGCTCGAGCCAACCCTGCACGCCCTGCCGATCGATGCGGTTCTTCAGGTTCTGGCCGTCGTACCAGGCGTCGGGGTGGATGCGCAGCGAGACCTCGAGCCGATCGTGCTCGATCGCGAGGCACAGGTAGGCGTTGCGGAACGCGGAGTCGAGGTCCTTGGCCAGGTCGCGCCCGAGCACCTTGCGCAGCCGCGTCTTCTCCAGCTTGCCGCGCATCAGGTAAGCCCAGAGGCGACGCACGCGCTTGCCGTTGAACGCGTGCGGGTTGTGGAGCGAGGTGCGCACGTCGAGCTTCAGCCCGTTCGCCGCGAACGCCTTGGCCGCAGCCTTGGCGAGCGTCAGGAGCCGCCGCCGCGCGTTGAGGCGCCGTTCGTTCCATTCGGGGTCGCGCTCGTGGGCCGGGCTGAGAGCTGCAAAGTCCCACTCCTCGAATTGGACTGCGCCGCTGAGGGGCTTGGGTTCCGGTTCGGTGCTCGCCATGGGTCGCGGGATCGTAGCGGGGGCGGAACCCGGTTCTAGGACTCCCCTCTTCCCGGCCAGGCTGCCACCCGCCATCCTGGGGCATCCCCAGCGCCGGCTGCCCGCCAGCGCATACATCCACGTTACAAGCCTACCGGCCCTTGGGTAGGTTTCCCCGCCACCCTAGAGCTCGCCAGTGGGTCCGAGGGGTGGTCGTCGTTCCAATGCGCTTCGCCCACTTCCAGTTCGACCCCGAAACGGACCGCCTCGGTGAGGGTCCGTTGAGTGAGGTCTATCGGGCGGAAGACACGCAGCTGGGACGGGTCGTGGCGCTGAAGATCCTGCGCGCCCACGCAGAGATCGACCCCCAGGCCGACACGCGCTTCCAGCGCGAGGCCCAGCACGCCTCCTCGTTCACCCACAAGAACATCACGACCATCTACGAGTACGGCGAGTTCGAGCGCACGCCGTACATCGCGATGGAGTACCTCGCGGGGCGCACCCTCGACAAGATCATCAAGGAGCGTCTGCTCGGGTACGAGGAGTGCCTGCGCATCGCCTGCCAGCTCTCGGACGCCCTGGCGATGGTCCACGACCATCACCTGATCCACCGGGACCTGAAGCCGGGCAACGTGCTGCTCCAGGACGACGGCCTCCTCAAGCTGCTCGACTTCGGCATCGCCCGCGCGCGGGACGAGGCCGGCATCACCCAGCACGGCATGCTGGTCGGCACGGTGCTGTACATGTCGCCCGAGCAGGTGCGCGGGGAGGAGCTGGACCCGCGCTCGGACATCTTCAGCCTGGGCGCGCTCCTCTACCACGTGATGACCGGCGCCCTGCCCTTCCCGGGCGAGAGCTTCCCGGAGGTCTGCATGGCGATCCTCGAGGGTCGCATGCGCCGGCCGAGCGAGGTACGTCAGGGCTTCCCCGGTCCCCTCGAGGAGTTCCTGCTCAAGTGCCTGCAGGCCAGCCCCGGTGACCGCTTCGCGGACGCGCGCACCGCGGCCGGATTCCTGGCGACGGTCGCGGACCGGCTGACCGGTACGAACTCGAACCGCCCGGCGACCCTGCGCGGGATCCTCGTGCTGCCCGAGGTCGCCTGCGGTGGCCCTCTGGCGAAGATGTGCCACGTGATGGCGGGCGGTCTGCGCAAGGACCTCGTCGCGGAGCTGACGCGCAACAAGGGCCTGACGATCCACAGCAAGGAGCTGTCGGAGTTGGCCCTCGACGCGGCCTACGACTACGTCGTACGGCTCGACCTGTCCGTGGTCGGTCGACACGGGACTCTCGCTGTCCAGGTCGACTTCTTCGAGAACGGCAAGAAGGTTCGCTCGACCGAGGACATCATCGAGCAGGAGGAGGAGGACGAGTGGGCCCTCCAGGAGGACCTTGTCCGCGCGACGATGCGTATGCTGCGCAAGCGCCTCAGCGAGGCGCGCGTGCAGGCCACCGCTCACCTGGGCGGGGGCCGCGACATCGAGAAGGCCTTGGCCCTGGTCGACCGGGCCCTGATCACCCTGCGCAAGGGGCGCAGCAAGCAGATTGCCTCGGCCCTGTTCCTGTGCCGCGCGGCCCTGGACCTCGACCGTTACTGCGCGGCGGCCTATGCCGCCATGGCCGAGGCCCTCGTGCGCAAGTTCCTGCTCTGGGACGGCGACCCGACCTTCCTCGAGGAGGCCCGCGAAGCCGCAGGCAAGGCCCTGGCCCTCGAGCCGGAGTGCGCGCCGGCCCACACCTCGCTCGGGCTGCTCAACCACCTCTCGGGGCACCACGAGGACGCGGCCCGCGAGTACCGCCTCGCGAAGCAACTGGACGCGGAGGAGTGGATGGCCTACCGCCTGCTCGGCGCGATCTACGCCCGCGAGGGCAACTTCAAGGGCGCGGCGCCCCTGCTGCAGCGGGCGATCAACCTCGAGCCCGGTCACATCGCCTCGTACGACCACCTCTACACCGTGCTCGAGCGCCTCGACCGGCGCGAGGAGGCGGACGAGTGGGCCGACCAGGGCATCGCCGCGGCGCGCAAGCACCTCACGAGCGTGCCCGACGACATGGACGCACGCCTGCACATGGCCTTGCTCTACGCGCGGCTGGGCAACGAGAACGGCGCACGTCGCGCCGCCGAAGAGGCGCGGCAGATCGCGCCCAAGGACGCCTACACCGCCTTCCACGTGGCCTGCGTCTACGCGCTGCTCGGCGACGTGCTCGAGGCCATCGCCTGCCTGAAGCTGGCCCAACATCGCGGCTACTACATGAAGAGCGAGGTCGTGCGCAACACCGACCTCGATGTGCTCCGCGGCCTGCCCGAGTTCCAGCAGCTGCTCGTCTCGTAAGCGAGAGACATGGATCGCCCCCTCGTCGTGCTCGACTGCGAGACGGCCGCCCCCACCGGCGCGCCGCATCTGGTCGAGCTGGCCGCGGTGCGCGTCGAGGACGGGGAGATCCAGGACAGCTTCCACTCCCTGATCTGCCCGCCGGTCGAGGTGCACCCGGAGTCGTTCGGCGTGCACGGCATCGGCGCTGACCAGCTGCGCACCGCGCCCTGGGCGAGTCAGGTGCTGCCCGAGTTCACCGCCTGGGTCGGCGCCGACTGGATGGCGGCCCACAACGCGGGCGCGGACACGCGCATCCTCGGCTTCGAGTACGCCCGCGCCGGCCTCGAGCCGCCGCCGGGACCGTTCCTCGACTCGCTGGCCCTGTCCCATCAGTTCGTGCCCGAGTCCCCGGACCACAAGCTCGACACCCTGCGCGGTCACCTCGACCTCGAAGAGGGCGAGGGGCACCGCGCCCTGACCGACGCCGTCCACTGCTGGAAGGTGCTCGAGGAGTGCTTCGAGCGGGCCGGCGGCCTGCACGGGGTGCAGCTCTCGGGCCACTTGCCCAAGCGCCCCCTGACGATCGCGGGACGCCAGCCACGGGGGGCGCGCATGTCGCCGCGCCTGCGCCCCCTCGAGCGCGCGATCGCCGAGGACGTGCCCGTGATCCTGCTCTACGCACTCGAGGACGCGGCTGCGGTGCCGATCGAGGTCCATCCGCGCTTCCTCTACCAGCGCAATGGGAAGAGCTACCTCGAGGGGGAGTGTCTCCGCAGCAGCCTCCTGAAGACCTATTTGCTGGAGCGGATTCGCAAGGTGTTGCCGGCGGAGTGATGTTGCGTCCCGAGGACTGGTAGACTCTTCCGCCAATTTCGCGCTGGACCCCCGCACACCATGTCCCTCCCTATCAAGAACCTCGCCATCGTCGCCCACGTCGACCATGGCAAGACCACCCTGGTCGACGCGATGTTCCGCTTCGCCGGGACCTTTCGTGAGAACCAGCACATCCAGGAGCGGGCGATGGACTCGGACGCCCAGGAGCGCGAACGGGGCATCACGATCCTGGCGAAGAACACCTCGATCACCATCCAGGGAACGCGCATCAACATCGTCGACACGCCGGGTCACGCGGACTTCGGCGGTCAGGTGGAGCGCACCCTGTCGATGGCGGACGCCGTGCTGTTGCTCGTCGACGCGTACGAGGGGCCGATGCCCCAGACGCGCTTCGTGCTGCGCAAGGCGTTCGAGCACGGCCTCCCCGCGCTCGTCATGATCAACAAGATCGACCGGGCCGAGGAGCGGCCGACCGAGGTGCTCGACGAGGTCTT
>JAQBVH010000406.1 GCA_027623615.1 Planctomycetota bacterium
GCGGCCCTCGCGCTCGCCAAGGAGTTCGACGAGCCGTTCGTGTGCGTGATCAAGCACACCAACCCCTGCGGCGCCGCCGCGGCGGACTCGATCGCGCGCGCCCTCGAAGAAGCGTGGTCGGGCGATCCGATCTCGGCCTTCGGCTCCGTGCTCGCCTTCACGCGCCCCCTCGACCTCGCCGCCGCCGAGTTCCTGGTCGGCGGCAACCGCTTCGTCGAGGCGATCATCGCTCCGGGCTTCGACGACGACGCCTTCGAGCTGCTCACCAAGAAGCCCAAGTGGGGCAAGAGCGTGCGCCTGCTCGAGGTCGGCGAGTTCGGGCGCAACTGCCGCGACGAGCAGGACGTGGAGGTCAAGAAGCTGGTCGGCGGGTTCCTCCTGCAGGGCCGCGATCTGACCGCCGAGGGCAAGGAGTCCTTCCGCTCGGTGAGCAAGACGCAGCCCAGCGCGACCCAGCTCGACGAGCTGACCTTCGCCAACAAGATCGCGAAGCACGTCAAGTCGAACGCGATCGTCCTGGCCGGCGGCACGACGGTCTACGGCGTGGGCGCGGGCCAGATGAGCCGCGTCGACTCCGTGCGCCTGGCCTGCGCCAAGGCGGGCGACCGCGCCGAGGGTTCGGTGCTCGCCTCCGACGCTTTCTTCCCCTTCCCCGATGGGGTCGAGGTCGCGATCGAGCACGGCGTCAAGGCCCTGGTCGAGCCCGGCGGTTCCGTCCGCGACGCGGAGATCATCGCCGCCTGCGACGCGAAGGGCGTCGCGATGGTCTTCTCCGATGGACGGCACTTCCGGCACTAGGCGACCCCGTTGGGGCCGCCTACGCCTCCTTCGGAGGCGTGAGTGTTGTTTGGCGCCACACCTGACGGTGTGGCAGCCCGGAGCGAGCACCTGTGGCGCACGCTCCTGTCTAGGATGGAGATCATGCTGTGCCCCTTGCTCCTCAGCCTCGCCCTCGCACAGGAACCGGCCGCGCCGCGACCGGAGCGTCCGCTCCTCGAAGCAGCGCTCGAGGTGGCGCTCTGGCTCGACCGCGTGGCCGTCGAGGTGCCGGGGGGGCTTGGGTGGCCGGCGGATCCGGCGCGGTCGCGGGTGCCGGGGTGGACCCTCTACGCCGGCTCCCCGGGTGTCGTTCTCTTCGACCTCGAGCTGGCCGAGGCGACCCAGGACCGGCGCTGGTTCGAGCGGGCCGAGGCGGGCGCGAACGGCCTCGTCGGCTGGTGGCAGGCGTCCAGGGAGGGCGCGCAGCCCGGGCTCTACACGGGCGCCGCGGGCGTGGCCTGGACCCTCCTGGAGGCCGACGCCTCCCTGGGCGGCACGCCCTATCGGGAGACCGCCGACGAGATTCTGGACACGCTGAGTGCCCGCGCGACGGGAGAGGGTGACGCGCGCTCGCTCACCCCGGTCACGGACGTGATCGCCGGGGACGCCGGGATCGGCTTCGTGCTGCTCGACACCGCGGCCCGCTTCGGACGGCCCCAGGATCTGGCCCTCGCGCAGGCGATCGGCCACAGCCTGGTCGCGCGCGGGACCGCGACGAAGTGGGGGACCGACTGGCCCATGTCCCCGGGCTACGAGCGGCGCATGCCGAACTTCAGCCACGGCACGGCGGGGGTCGCGACCTTCCTGGCGCTGCTGGCCGCGGCGACCGAGGAGCCCGCCTTCCTGGCCGCGGCGGTGAGCGGCGCCGAGCACGTCATGGGCGTGACCCGCGCGGCCGCGGACGGTCAGCACGTGCCGCACCACCTGCCCGGGGGAGAGGAGCTCTTCTATCTCGGCTGGTGCCACGGCCCCCCGGGTACTGCCCGGTTGTTCCGGGCGCTCCACGCGGCGACGGGAGAGGACAAGTACCTTGCCTTCGAGGCCGTCCTCGCGAGCACGCTGCACCAGATCGGACTTCCCCAGGGCCGCACGGACGGGTACTGGAACAACGTCGGTCCGTGCTGCGGGAGCGCGGGGGTCGCGCAGTTCCTGGTCGAGCGTCACGTGGCGGGGCCCTCGGAGGTCGACCTCGCCCTCGCCCGTGCGCTCACCGCCGACCTGCTCGCCAGGGGCCTACGTGACGAGCACGGTCTGCGCTGGGAGCACGCCGAGCACCGCGCGCGCCCCGAGCTCCTGTCGATCCAGACCGGCTGGATGCAGGGGGCCGCGGGCATCGGGCACTGGCTGCTGACGCTCGACGCCCTCGACAACGATCGAGAGGCCCGCATCAGCCTGCCCGACGACCGGCCCTTGCTGTCGGGTCGGCGCTGATCCCCACGTAGTGCGGCGCGCCCGACCAAGGGTCGGACGCGCCGCGGATGGGGAGTCGCCTCCCCCCGAGCAAGGGCTTGCTTGGAGGGCTACTGCAGGGTGACCAGGATCTTGATCACGCCAGTGCGGCCGCCCTTGCCGTCGAAGGCTTCGAGGGCCTTGCCGACCACGGTCCCGACGGGCGGGTCGTTGTCGACCATGGCGTGGCCGGGGGTGCTCGAGGTCACGAGCAGGTCACCGGGGCGGATGGCGCCGTTCTCGGCGGAGATCTTGCAGGGCACGATGCCGACGACGGCGACCGGGACCTCGTCGTAGAGCTCGGCCATGTCGATCCGCTTCAGGGCCTGGCGCTCCCCGTTGGGGCCGATGGCGCCCACGAACTCCCGCTCGGAGCCGACGAAGCCTGGCTTGGTGCTGTAGACGCCGCAAACCAGGCGCGAGTAGGGCTCGGTCGAGACCTTCACCGAGCGGAAGCTCTCCGGGTCGATACAGACCACGTCCGCGGCCTCGGTCGTCTTCGCGCCGGCGGAGACACGCAGCATCTCGGCGAAGTCGGCGGGGCCGGTGTAGGCGCCGTCGGCGAAGACGTCGCCGTCTGCGTCGACGCGGAACTCGATGTCGCTGCCGCGCTCGCACTCGATGAACTGGCCCGTCGCGCTCGAGGTCGTGGTCATGTTGATCTGGAGCATGTCCGCGCCGGAGGCGTGGTCCTGCACGTTCTTGTCGATCTGCACGGTGCGAATCGGGGCCCCTTCACTCTCGACGTAGAGCGCGGTGCCGGCGCCGCGGTTACGAACCCAGGTGCTGATGCCGCTGGAGCTCGTGTTGTTGAGGTCGAAGAAGGCGGCCTGGGCCGAGCCCGCGCCCTGGTTGACAGCGTGCAGCGTCCGGTGGCTGACGCTCGTGCCCTGGCTCGAGGTGAACACGGCCGGCGTGATGGTGGAGGCGTTCGAGTTGGTGATCGAGGCGCTGCCGCCGGTGCCCTGGTGCTTGACCACCAGGGTCGTACCCGCTGCGGCCGCGCTGTCGATCTCGAACTCGGCCGCGTTGCCGCTGGCGTGGTTCACCACGTTGAGGACCGAGTCGATGATGCTCGCCTCGGCGTAGAGGCGACCCGCGAACTGACCGGCGTAGGTCGTGCCGCTGCCGTAGACGCCAACGCCCGAGCGGCCGAGCTCGCCGAACACGAGGGACGGGCTGTCCGCGTGCTCACCGCGGACGCCTGCGTTGTTCGAGTGGCCGAGGACGCCGAAGTTGTCGGTGATGCTGCCGCCGGTGGAGATGCCCGCGACGCCGACCTCCCGGCCGAGCCAGTCAGCGGTCGCGACGCCGTTGAAGTCGTCCGCGCCCTGGACACCGAGGTACCCGATGGTCGGCCCGAAGCCGCCGTCACCCCGGACCTGGAAGGCGTCGGTGCCGCCCGCGCCGAAGTCGCCGAAGCCGTTCGTGCTGAGGTCCTGGCCGCCGAAGTCCGGGACGACCTTCTTGCCCTGGATCGAGGCCGAGCCGTTCACGTGGACGTCGAACACCGCGCCCGCGGCGAGCTGACCGTTGCCGATCGAGCCGGCCGCGAGGTCGGCGCTGGTCAGGGAGCCGTCGAGCACCTTCGCGCCGGTGACCGCGTTGGCGGCCAGCTCGGAGTTTCCGACCGCGTTCGTGGCGATCTCGTCGGCGCCGACGGAGCCGCTGGCCAGATCCGCGGCGCTGATGGTGCCGTCGATGATCTCGTTCGTGGAGACCGAGCTGGCTGCGATGTGGAACCCGTTGACGGAGTTGGGGCCTAGGTCGGCCGCGCCGAGGCTCCCATCCTGGATGTCGTCACCGGTCAACGATCCGTTGGCGACGTCGCCGCCGACGATCGGCAGCGTCGCGAACGCCGACGCGTTCAGCCCGTCGAGCAGGTCCGCGTTCAGGTTGGCGACGAGCGCCGTGGAGCTGATCTGGAACGGCGCGCCGCCGCCCGTGACGATCACGGTCCCGTCGACGCGAGCGTCGCCGTTCACGTGCAGCCGCTCGGCGGGCGAGGTCGTGCCCAGGCCGGTGAAGCCCGTGCCGGACTCGACGAACCAATCGCTCGAGATAGGGTAGAGCATGCCCTGGGTCGGGTCGCTCGACGCCATCATGCAGACCGAGGGCGCGGCCTGGTCCTGGACGAAGATCGTGCAGATCGGCTGGCTGCCGGGGCCGCCGGCCCCGGGGC
>JAQBVH010000407.1 GCA_027623615.1 Planctomycetota bacterium
ACAGTCAGTTCACCGGTGACGAGGGCACCTTCGCCTTCGACTCCGTGCCCGAGGCGCACACCTGGCTGCGCGTCCAGGGCCCCGACCTGATGCCGTTCATGGCGCCCTTGGCGGAGTGGGTCGCGCGAGACGGCGTGGACCTGTCCGACCTCGAGGTCGAGGTCACGGCCCTGGGTCGTTTCCAGCTCGTCGACGGCGGGGACATCGAGCGCGTGGACGCGGTCGATGCGGAGGGCGAGGTGTTGCCCCTGCACCAGGTCGAGGGCGGGCGCCGTGACATCGTGGCCTCGTTCGAGCTGGAAGACGGGCGCACGCCCGTCTTGCAGGTGCCGACGACCGTGGTCTCCTTGAGGCTCTATCGCGGCGAGGAGGTCGTCGCCACGATCCCCCTGACCGCCCTGGGCGGCGGGGTGATCGTCGTCCGCCCGTAAATCGAGGGGCGCGTGAGTCCTCATCGCCGCCCGCGGCGACTCCTTGGCTGAATCCGGCGCAACCGAACAACGCTCAGCCCAGGACGCAAGATGCTCACCACCCTCCTCCTCACGGCCACTATGGCCCCCGCCCTGCACGCCCCCGCCCCTCAAGGAGTGGAGTGGTTCCAGGGATCCCTCGACCAGGCCATCGCGCAGGCGCGCGAGAACGACAGCCATGTGCTGGTCTACTTCTGGCGCAACGGCAGTGACCACTGCGGCGCGCTCTACCAGGAGACGCTCCAGCACGAGAAGACCGGTGCCGCCATGGGCGACGTGGTCTGCCTCTCGGCGAACTACGACGAGGAAGCCGGCGGCAAGCTGTTCGCGACCTTCAACGTCTCGACTCTGCCGACGATGCTGTTCCTCGCGCCGGACGGCAAGCCGGACGACGCGATCGCCGGTTTCATCGCGCCCGAGGACTTCCACGGCGAGCTCGCCCGCATCAGGAGCGGCGAGGGCACCCTGCGCGGTCTGACCGCGGCCGCCGAGGAGACCAAACCCGGCAGCGACGAGGCGATCGAGTCCCACTGGCTCCTCGCCGGCAAGTACTCCGACCTTGGCAACCAGTCGGCGCACGACGCCGTCCTCACCACGGTCCGCGAGACTCACGACCCCGCCGGCCGCACGGTCATCGGCGCCCGCGCGCACCTCTGGAAGATCCAGGCCGACCTCAACGCCGGCATCGGCGAGTGTCACTGCGAGGGCGAAGTGTGCGATGACGATTGTGAGTACCAGCGCTCGATCGCGACCCTCGACCTCGCCCCGCTCTACACCCACGCCAAGCGCGTGAAGATGGAGGAGGCCCGCTTCGACGCCTGGAACTCGATCGCCAACTTCGAGATCACGAGGAAGGACACGGACGGCGCGGTCAAGGCCTACGAGAAGGCCTACGACTTCGTGCCCAAGACCCAGCTCGTCTCCTTTCCCAAGAACGTCGCCATGTGGGCGGTCGAGTCAGGTGAGGAGTGCACCAAGAGCCAGAAGAAGCTGGCCCTCAAGTTCGCCACGGCCGCGGTCAAGGCCGCCAAGAAGCTGGACCCGGAGAGCGATGTCTTCATGGAGGCCTACGGCGACTACGACGTCACCGGTGTCCAGGCCGAAGCCATCGGCGCCCTCGCTTTCGCTTATCACGTGAACGGCAACCCGACCAAGGCCAAGAAGACGGCTGAGGAAGCCCTCGCCCTCGCCGGTGAGCACGCGGACGAGTTCCGCCCGTTCTTCGCGCCGATCCTGAACGGTTGAGGCGCACGTCGCCGCGCTGCGGCGAGTCGTCCGAGACTCTCTCGCGCCGGCCGTGCCCTCGGGTGCGGCCGGCGTTTCTGGATCTCTGGAGCCCTCGCGGTCGAGAGGGGCCGTGAGCTGCTAAGCCCCGCCACGAAGTCCATCGCGGAGCAACGCGCGACTACGCACCGAATACAAAGCTAAGCGTGGCACGCCCGGCGGGGACCGCCCTTCTGGATCTTGTTCAGAGAAGACCAGGCGTACCGCATCACTCGCCAGGAAGAAGGGGAGGGCCGAGGTCTTCAGGCCTGGACAACGGCGGCAGGCTGCCGTGCTGGTAGCGAACGACGTACACCGTGGCGTCGTCGATGAAGAAGATGATGCGGCGCTTGTGGTGCTTGCGGCCGTAGAGAAGCTGCCGAAGCTCATCGTCGAAGAGCCACTGCTCCGGGATCACGCCGCAGCGAGCTGGCATGCTCGAGAGTGACCTGATGGCTTCGGTCAGTCCGTGGTACCACCGGTCGGCAATCTCTTGAGATGCCTGAAGCCGGATGTAGGCAATGTCGCGGTCAATCGCCGCCTCCGCCTCCGGGGTGATCACTACTCGATATTCCATGCTTCCCGCGCATCGCTTGGTCGAACTCGTCTAGCGAGACTCCCTCACCGCGCCGCGCTTGGTCAAGCCCGCGACGGATGCCTTGTAGTGTGTCGAGTTGGTCGAGCGCTTCGAGAACGAACTGGAACGTGTCGGCACCCATGACGGCGACCTCAGCCTTGCCGTTCACCGTGAGCAGGAGCGCGCGGCGGGTCTCGCGGAGCTTGTCCAGGAAGGACGTGGTGCTCCGCTTGAAGTCGGTGAGTGAGTGGATGTCCTTGGCGACGTTGAGCATGACGGGTACCTACGCATCGAATTCGCGTCGAATTGAATGCTAACCCATTCTTCGGCAGAATGCCACCTGGAGCATGAGCAGGGGCCCTCGGGAGGGCCTGGGGCGCCTAAGACCTCCTCCTCACGGCCACGCTGGCCCCCCGCCCTGCACGCCCCCCCGACCCTCGAGGTGCCCTCGGGTGCGGCCGGCGCTTCTGGGTTTCTAGAGGGCCTCGCGGTCAAGCGGCGCCGTATGAGCTGCGCTGGCCCACGAACCAGGAAGACCCTCGCTGAGCAACGAGGGCGAGCAACTACCCATCGAACACAAGGCTCAGGGTGGCACGCCCGGCCGCCCGGCGGGATTCGAACCAGCGACCCCCGGTTTAGGAATCACCGGCCCTGGCCAACACACCAGGACCGGCGACTTGCCCGAGATCAAGAGGCCGCGCTCTACGCGCTCGCCTGGACCTCAACCAGCTTGCGCAGCGCATCCGGCCTCGCTGCGCCCACATGCCGGCGGACCTCGACGCCGTCGCGCAGGACGATCAACGTCGGGATCGAGGTCACGCCGAAGCGCTCCGCCAACTCCGACTGGTCGTCGATGTCGATCTTGGCGATGCAGACGCCCTCGTTGGCAAAGTCCTCCTGGAGCGCCTCGAGGGTCGGCGCGAGCGCTCGGCAGGGGCCGCACCAGGTGGCGTAGAAGTCGAGGAGGGTCACGCCCTCGTTCGTACTGGTGAACGTGTCCAGGGTCAGGTGGGGGATGGTTTTCTTCATGTTGCTTGGAGGGCCCCCGTGCTTCGTTCCAGGATTGCGCCCGGCGGGGGTGGCCTCTCTACGACCTGAGCGCGATAACTGGACCGTCCGGTCTATAAAAGGTATGATTCTTTCGCGCTGGCTGCTGGTCAGCCCTCGAGCAACGCAAGGACACCCCTCACCGCGTCCTCGATCAGACCCTGGGCAGCACCCGCCCGGCGCAGGATGGCCACACCGTCTGCCGCGCAGACGAGGGTGGCGGCGAGGGTCTTTGGGTCGAGCCTGCGGTTCAGGTCGCCCTCGGACTGGGCCTTGGTGATCACGGCGGCGTAGCGGTGGCGGGTGCCCTCCACGACGGTGGAGACGATGGCGCCGACCTCGGCGTCCACCACCCCGAACTCCGCGGCCGAGTTGCAGATGAAGCAGCCCTTGGCCGACTCCGCGCAGGCAGGCGCTGCCCAGCTGCGGACGAGCTTGATGAGGCGGTTGCGGGCCCTGCCGCGGCCCGTGAGGCTGCGCTCGAGCTCGGCCAGGCGCCGGTCGCCGTAGTGGCGCAGGGCGCGCAGGTAGAGGGCGCGCTTGTCACCGAAGGTGTTGTAGAGGCTCTGGCTGGCCAGGCCGGTCGCCTCGAGCAGCTCGCGCTTGCTCGTTGCCTCGAAGCCGCGGCTCCAGAAGAGGTCGAGGGCGGCCTCGAGGACCACCCCCTCATCGAACTCGCGCGGGCGTCCGACCTGTGTCATGCAGCAGTTCTTAGGTGTTCTGGACCAAGCGGTCAATTCCTGCATCGGTTCCAGTATGGCCATGCGTCTTCTGCTGCTCCTCCTGACTGCCTCCCTCGCCCTCGGGCAACGTGTCGTCTGCCTCGGAGACTCGATCACGGCCGGCTCGGGGCTGATCCCCGAACACCACTGGCCGCGGCTGCTCCAGGAACGCCTCGGCCCCCGGGCCGAGGTGCTCGGGCTGGGAGTTGGGGGCGCGACGATGCTGCGCGGGACGGACCGGCCCTACGTCGAGACCTCGCTCTGGACCGCCGAACGGGAGTTCAGCGCCGACGTGGCCGTGGTGATCCTGGGGACCAACGACACGGTGCTGCAGGAGCAGCGCAAGTGCTGGGACAAGGTGGC
>JAQBVH010000408.1 GCA_027623615.1 Planctomycetota bacterium
CGTGAGACCCAGGAGTGCGGGACCAAAGGCGAAGCGCATGCGCCTAGCTGACCACGCCGGACCACCGATGACGAGCCTCGAGCCACCCCGTAGAGTGCGTCGCATGCGTGGACCGACGCTGGCCGCCCTCCTCTCCCTCGTGCTGCTCGGGTTCCTGGTCTGGAACCTGTGGCCCGAGTCCCCTCCGGGTCCGGGCGACGACCGGGACACCGAGCTCGTGCTCTTCTGCGCCGCCGGTATCCGCAAGCCGGTGACCGAGCTGGCGCAGGAGTACGAGCGGCGCTACGGCGTGCGTATCACGCCCCAGTTCGGTGGCTCGGGCACGATGCTCTCCGCGCTGCAGGCCACGCTCGAAGCTGATCGTCCGGGGGACCTCTATCTGGCCGCCGAGCAGAGCTTCATCGAGACCGCGCGCGAGAAGGGCCTGGTGGCGGAGGTGTTTCCCCTCGCAGAGATGCGCCTCGTGATCGGCGTGGCGACTGGCAACCCGCACGGGATCCAAGGTCTAGAGGACCTGACCCGCGCTGGCCTGCGCCTGGGGATCGGCGAACCCGACGCGACTGCGATCGGCCGCGTCAGCCGCGCCCTGCTGCGTGAGGCGGGCGCCTGGGACGCGGTGCTGGCCCAGCGCAAGGTCGCCCACCCGACGGTGAGCGCCCTCGCCACCGACCTGGAGGTCGGCGCGCTCGACGCCGCGCTGATCTGGGACTCGACCGCGTTCCAGTTCGAGGGGGTCGACGCCGTGCGCGTACCCGCGTTCGAGGCCTCGCCGCGCACCGTTCAGCTCGGCGTGCTGCAGGCCTCGCCCCACGCCACGGCCGCGATCCGCTTCGCGCGCTTCCTCGCCTCGGACGATGTCGGCCAGCCGGTCTTCCAGAAGCACGGCTTCCACCCGACGCCTGGCGACGCCTGGGTCGAGTCCCCGCGCCTCGAGCTGATGTGCGGCGCGATGCTCAACGCCGCGGTCGACGCGACGCTGCGCGAGTTCGCCGAGCGCGAGGGCATCGTGATCGACTTCAAGTACAACGGCTGCGGCCTGCTCGTCGACGAGATGCTCGCGCGGGGCGACGGCGCGGCGCCGGACGTGTATTTCTCCTGCGACCAGACCTTCCTCGACCTGGTCCAGCCGCGCTTCGGGAGCGGCGTGACCGTCTCGAGCAATCCGATCGTGATCGTGACCCAGGCCGGGAACCCGCGCGGCATCAGCAGGCTGCAGGACCTGGCCGCCGAGGGCCTGCGCGTCGGGCTGGCCCACCCGGAGAAGTCCGCCCTCGGCGCCCTGACCCAGGGCCTGCTCGCGGCCGAGGGCATCCCGGCCGACCTGGGTGGTAACGTCAAGCTCGAGTCGCCGACGGGCGACACCCTGGTCAACCAGCTGCGCACGGGTTCGCTCGACGCGGTCGTCGTCTACACCTCGAACGCCGCCCGAGCGAGGGACGCGGTCACGCGCGTCCCGCTCGCCCTGCCCGGCGCCCGCGCCTCCCAGCCCTTCGCCATCGCGCACGACAGCCCCCACCAGCAGCTCGTCGCTCGGCTCCTCGCCGCGCTGACCAGCGCCGAGTCGCGCGGGCGCTTCGAGGAGCTGGGCTTCCGCTGGGAGCTCGGCGAGTAGCGACGACGCAAGCGGCCCGAGCCATTGCGGCCCGGGCCGAGTCCGCGGAGAGTTGCGAGCAACCGCGGGAAGCGAGATCGGATTGCCTGTTCGACTCGTTATTCGAAGGTCACGGACAAGCTGCTCGTGAAGCGGCTGGTGGCAGTCGTCGTGCGCTGCCACACCTGGAAGTTCCAGGTCGCCCCGGCCTCGAGCCACCCACCCAGGGGCGGCGGCAAGGCGCCCGTGCCGCCGCCGGTCGCGCCGTGGATCAGGTCCAGGCTGTACGCGCCCTCGACCACTGGCGCGACGTCCGCGGTGTAGCGCCCGATCGGCGCACCGGTCAGGCACAGATCACCGAACCCTCCGGGCGGGTTCGTGACCACCCCGGTCCCCGCGCCGACCAGGGCGTAGGCGAACACGCTGCCGTGCATCCCGGCCGCCGCGAGCACCGGGTCGTCGTCTAGGCTGCAGGACGAGAGCAGCAGGTAGCCGCGCTGGAAGCTGTGGTCGTGACAGGCGGTGCCGTAGCACGACCCCGGCGTACCGTTCGCGCAGTCGGTAAACAGCTGGAAGTGGAACTGGGCAGGTGGGCCCTTGCTCCAGCCGCAGCCGCCGGCGCTGTACCCGCCGAAGAAGTGGCAGCCCCCGTACGCCTGACCATCCTCGAAGTGGAAGAAGTCCTGGGCACCCAGGGCGGTGGCACCCTGCGGGCACGAGCGGGCGGGCCCGTAGCAGGTCCCCTCCCCCGGCGACGACCAGGCCGGGTCGTAGCCGCTGAGCAGCGGACCTGTGGTGCCCTGGTCGCCGGTCGTCCACACGGCGCTCCACCCGAAGGAGTCCTGGTTCCCGCCACCGTCGTACCCCGGCGCGCAGGGCCCCCCATCCGCCTCCATCACGAACTCGGCGCCGCCGGACAGGTCGACCGCGACGATCCAGCAGGCTCCGGCGGTCGGCGCACCCGGCACCAGGATCCAGTCGGAGGCGCTCGCCCGGCACCCCTCGGGCTGGATGACCGAATCACAGGGCTGGTAGCTGTCGTGCAGCTGGAAGCGCCAGTCGACCCAATCCGCCTGCGAGCAGTACCCGAACTCGAAGCCGTCGATCACGTAGCCGTCCTGGGGACCGCCGAGCGGATGGGAGGTCGAGGGGAGCTGCCCCTCGTCCGTTCCGATCTGCCCCTCCCAACCGATGCCGAAGTAGCCCGAGGGAGCGGTCGCGCTGTAGATCACGTCGGGCCCGAGCGAGGCCGTCGCCCCCACTCGAGACCAGGTACCGCTGACGACGTGATACACGCCGGCGTCGCGGGTCGGCGCGACAACGGGCTGGGGGTCGAGGGTCGTCGGGCGGTCCTGCGCCAGGGCGGTCGCAGACGCAAGGAGTAGCAAGGCCGGGATGCACCGCATGCTGATCAGTTGGTGAAGGTCGCCGTGAGGACGTCGGTGAAGCGGCTCGAGGTGCCGTAGCGCATCCACACCTGGAAGCGCCACATGTCGCCGGGTTGGAGCACGCCGCCCAGGGGCGCAGGCAACCCGCCGAGGCCGCCTCCGGTCGCGCCATGCACGAGGTCCACCGAGATGCGCTCCCCGAGGACGCTCGACACGTCGGCGACGTAGCGACCGATCGGCGCCCCGCCGAGGCACAGGTCCCCCTGGGCCCCAGGCGGGTCCTGGATCACGCCGCTGCCGCTGCCGATCAGCGCGTAGGCGAACGAGGCCGGCCCACCGAGCTCGTTGGCGTGCAACACCGGTCCGGCGCCCAGGGAACAGCTCGTCAGGCTCAGCCACCCCTGCTGCGCGGGACCATCACAGGAGGTCGTGAGGCACGGGTTCGCGCCGCCCTGCGCGCAGTCGGTGAACAGGCGCAGGTGAAACTGTGCTCCGGGTGTCCTGTGCTGGGCGCAGCCATCGGGGTTGTCGTAGCCACCGAAGAAGTAGCAGCCGTCCCAGCCCTGGCCGAGGTCGAACAGACCCAGGTCCCAGGCCCCGAGCGCGCTCGCGCCGGAAGCACACGTCTGCGCCGGCTGGTAGCAGGTGCCCTCCCCGGCCGGCATCCAGTCCGGGTCGTACCCCGAGAGCAGCGGCCCGCTGCCCCCTCCGTCGCCGGTCTCCCAGGAGTTGGTCCACCCGAAGGTGTCGAGCCCCGCGATCCCGTCGTAGCCGGGCATGCACGGACCGCCGTCCGCCTCGAACCAGATCTCGCTCCCTCCCGCGAGGTCGATGGTGATCGTCCAGCACTGACCGGCCGTGGGCGCGCCGGGCACCGTGATCACCCCGCTCGCCGTGTGGATGCACTCGAAGGGATCGAAGAACGAGGTGCAGGGCTGGAAGCTGTCGTGGAACTGGAAGCTCCAGTCGATCCAGTCGGCGTTCGAGCAGTAGGCGAACTCGAAGCCGTCGATGCGGTAGACGTCCTGGGTGCCGCCGCTCGGGTTCTGGGTCGAGGGCAGGACGCCCTCGTCCGTGGCGGCCTCCCAGCCGGTGCCGAAGTAACCCGTGGGCACGGTCGCGTTGTAGATCACGTCCGGCCCGAGCGCGGCGCTGGCCTGGGCGCGGGTCCAGGTTCCGCTGACCACGTGGTAGGTGCCGGCGTGGCGGACGGGCGTGGTGATGCGCTCGGCCGTGATCGCGCTCGACACCTCGGGCCGGGGCACGTCTTGGGCGGCGGCGGGGATGGCAGCGGCGGCGAACAGGGTCAGGGCGAGTAGGGTCGTGGCGGTGTGCATCGGTTGAGTCTCCTGGAGATCTTGGCTGCCAGCCACTGGCAGATCCGGTTCCCAGATTCCCGGAAAGCTCGAGGACCCGAGGCCCCGCGCCTCCGTTGCCTGGCCGCGGCCCTCCCGGTGGGCG
>JAQBVH010000409.1 GCA_027623615.1 Planctomycetota bacterium
AGCTCGCGCGGCTCGCTCCGGCGGATCAGGATTGGCCGGGCTGCGTGATCGAGGACCACCCCGACTTCGCCGTGCGCGGCGTGATGCTCGACATCAGCCGCGACCGGGTGCCGATCACGGCAGCGCTGCATGCGCTCGTCGACGCCCTGGCCGACCTGAAGATCAATCAGCTGCAGCTCTACACCGAGCACACCTTCGCCTACCCCGGTCACGAGCAGGTCTGGCGCAACGCCAGCCCGATGACACCGGCGCAGATGCAGACCCTCGACGAGCTGTGCCATGCGCGGCACGTGGAGCTCGTGCCCAACCAGCAGAGCTTCGGCCACTGGCATCGCTGGCTGGTGCACTCCGACTACCAGGGCCTGGCCGAGCACGCGCAGGGCATCGAGCACGCCTTCGCGGTAGGGCCGGAGCCCTTCGGCCTCGACGCAAGTCACCCACGCACCCTCCTGCTCCTCGGAGAGCTCTACGACGCGCTCCTGCCCTGCTTCCGCTCGCGACAGCTCAACGTCGGGCTCGACGAGACCCTCGACCTGGGTCTCGGGCGCTCGCGGGCGCGCTGTGAGGCCGAGGGCAAGGGGCGGGTCTACCTCGAGTTCCTCAGGCGCGTGCACGGACTCGTGACCGAGCGCGGACACCGCATGCAGTTCTGGGGTGACGTGATCCTGGAGTACCCCGAACTCGTGGGCGAGCTGCCCGCCGACGCGATCGCCCTCGAGTGGGGCTACGAGGCAGGTCACCCCTTCGAGGACCACGCGGCGCGCTTCGCCGCCTCGGGGCTGGAGTTCCATGTCTGCCCGGGCACCAGCTCCTGGCAGGGACCGATAGGTCGCACGACGAACGCGGAGCGCAACCTGCGCGAGGCCGCCGCGGCGGGAAAGCACCACGGAGCCGCGGGCTACCTGATCACCGATTGGGGGGACTTCGGTCACTGGCAGCCTCCGGACGTCGCGAGGCCCGGGCTCGTGCTGGGGGCGCAGCACGCCTGGAACGTCGACGGGGTCCTGGGACGGGGGGCGTGGGCGCGGGCGATCGACGACCACCTGCCCGCAGCTGTGAGCGGCGCCACCCTGCTCGCCCTGGGGGACGCGTACCTGGCGGTCGGCTCGGCCTGCAAGAACGCCTCGCCCTGGTTCTACGTGCTGCGCTACCTGCACCAGTCGTTCCCTCCGGCGATCGCACCCGACCTCCCCACCGCCGACTTCGGCGCGGGCCTCGACGCGCTGGACTCGTTCGACCTGAGCGGGCCGCTCGGCAGCGCGGTCAGCCTCTCCCGCCTCGGCTGTCGCCTGGCGCTCGCCTCCGCTGGCGCCGGCGCGACCGTGGCCGATCTGCGTGCACCCGACCGGAGCGCCCTCGCGACCGAGCTGCGCCGGATGTTGCCCGCCTACCGCGAGGGCTGGCTCACCACGAGCAGGCCCGGGGGTCTGGACGAATCGGTGAGCAAGCTCACGGCGATCGCGGACCTCCTCGAGCAGCTCGAGGGCGCGCGCCCGTGAGGAGCTCGGCCTGATGTGGGTGCTCGAGCCCGGCTACATGGCCACGATCCTGCTCTTCGCAGCACTGCAGGTCGCGCTGGCGCTGGTCGTGCTGCTGCGCGGCGCGCGTCCCATAGACGCTGCGCGGGTCGCGTCCTGCGCCACGCTGACCCTGATCGGCAACACAGCGTTCGTGATCGCGATCCTGGCCCAGGGGGCCAGCCTCTTCGGCCTGGTCATGATCGCGTGGGTCGACCTGGCGTTCATCGCGCCGGCCTGCGGCCTCGCCCTCTGCACGCGCGCCTGGGGACGCAGTACGCCAGTCGCCCGAGGGGTCGCCATCCTCGCCGTCGCCGCTCTGCCGGCCGCCGGGTGGGCCTCCCTGGTCGAGCCGTTCCGCCTTCAGGTCGAGCGCCCCACCCTCGTGCTCCCCCAGGCGCGCGCGGGCACCGCGCCCCTGCGGGTCGCCGTGCTCGCGGATCTCCAGGTGACCCGGGTCGGCGCGTTCGAGCGCGAAGTGATCGCGCGGCTCGTCGCGGAGCAACCGGACGTGATCCTCATCCCTGGCGACCTCTTCCATGGACACCTGCGCCACTGGCCCAGGGCGCTGGAGGACCTGCGCGCGCTCCTGCTCCAGCTCGAGGCGCCTGGCGGCGTGTACCTGGTCAGCGGGAACGCAGGCTACAAGCAAGGCCTACCCGAGCTCGTCGAGGGCACGCAGGTGCAGCTGCTCGTGAATCGCACGGTCGAGACCTGCGTTCGCGATCGCAGGCTGCGGGTACTCGGCCTCGAGGACGCAGGCTTCACCCGCAGGATCGTCGCAGACTTCGAGGACAGGGCCCGCGCCGATCCGGAGGTGATCCACGTCCTGCTGGTGCACCGGCCGGGGGCCGGCGTCGACGCCATGGCGGACGACTCCCCGATCGACGTCGTGGTCGGCGGGCACACCCATGGCGGCCAGGTAGCGTTGCCGTTCGTGGGCCCGCCGCTCACCCTCTCGACCCTGCCACGTCACATGGCGGCGGGTGGCCTGCACCCGATCCGAGGCAGCCACGTCTACGTCAGCCGCGGGGTCGGCATGGAGCGCAAGTGGGCGCCGCGCGTGCGCTTCCTGTGTCCGCCCGAGCTGACGATCCTGACCCTCGAGTGAAGGTCAGATCTCCTTCCAGACCTTCGCCAGGCTCTCGCCGTAGACGCTGAGGTCCCACTCGCTGAAGGTTCCGAACGGGGTCTGCTTGACCTCGTAGCCCGTCTGCTCGAGGCGCTCCTGGAGCCGGTCCAGAAACCCCTGGGCGTATGCGGGCGGCGCGCTCTCGGCCCCGAGGTGGGTGAACGAGTGCAGGGCCACGCGCTGGAAGTCACGCTTGCCCGCCAGCCACTTGATGTGCTTGAGGGTGTGCTTGAAGACGCGCCTGTCGGCCTCAGGGTCCGTGTCGCTGACCTCCGCGTGCACGAAGACGACCACCGCCTCCTCGATGCCGTCCTCGACCTCCTGGTCCGCGACCCCCTCCAGGGTCTTGGAATGAGCACGCCACCAGAATCGTTTCGCAAGAAAGGAGAGCAGCTTCATCTGGGGCGTTGCCGGGGCCCCGGCGCAGGCGCACGATACGCGTACGACCTACCCCAGGACCACCATGCTCAGCGCACTCAACCTCACGATGGCCTTGTCCATCGCCGCACCCGCCCAGGACGCCGCTCCGCCGATCGAGGCAGCCGCCTGGGTCAGCCACTTCGGACAGACCCCCTCGAGCGAGAGCCTCCGCGGCCGCCTCGTGCTGGTCGAGGCCTGGGCAACCTGGTGAGGCCCGTGTCGTGGGGCGTGGCCTCACCTCATGGAACTGGATGCCGAGTACCGGGAGCGCGGGTTGGTCGTGATGGCCATCTCGAACGAGCCCCTGGCCAAGGTCGCCCCCTACGCGGAGGCCTACGGCCTGAGCTTCCCGGTCGCGGCCGGCTCGAAGACGGGCAGTCAACTCGGTGCGATGGTTGGGCAGAACGGCATCCCGCACAGCTACCTGATCGACGCTGAAGGCAACCTGGCCTGGCACGGGCACCCGACCGAGCTGACCGGCAAGCGCATCGAATCCCTGCTGCGCGGAGTCGGCACCCCGGGCAAGAAGGATGAGCTCGCCTGGCGCGGCAGCGTCGACGGCGCGCCGGCCGCCGCCTTGGAGCTGGCCGCCGAGGGCGAGCTGGCCAAGGCCTTGAAGCTCTGCTCGGCCGAAGAGACCGCCGGCGCGGCCGACCTGCACAAGACCCTGCTCGGCCACGTGACGGAGCTGCGGGGTCAGGTCGACGCCGCCCTCGCGCGTCGCGACGTGCGCCTCGGGCTGCGCGGCCTGGAGCTGTTGACGAAGGAGCTCGAGGGCGAGCCGATCGGCGAGGAGCTCGCCACGCGGCTGAAGGAGGTCGAGAAGGACGAGACGGTCCAGAACGAGCTGTCGGCCCTCGACGCTCTCGAGCGCGCCTTCGAGATCGCCGACAAGCGCGGCCGCAAGAAGGCGATCAAGTCCTTCGAGCGCATCGCGGAGCAGTACCCGCAGACCCGCGCCGCCGAGCGCGCGACCAAGTACGTCAGCGGCGGACGCTAGACGTCGAGAGCGACCAGAACGAAGGTCGTGAGCCCGATCAGGGCGACGCCGGCTGCCGCGAGGCGCCGGCGTCGCTCGTTCGCGAGGAGCGTCGTCACGATGGCGATCCCGGCGCACACCGCAAGGACGGTGGCGACCTCGACGAGGGCGCGCAGGCCAGGCCGGACCTCGGCCTCCAGGCGCGACGGCGCCTCCAGCCCCCAGGCAAGTCCGACGAGCAACCCGAAGCCGAGCGCCTCGAGCCATGGCGCGCGGCGTCGTTCGAACAGGGCCAGGTCGCTCGCGAGGTAGGCTCCGCCGAGCAGGGCGGCCAGCGTGATCGGCTGGGTTGGTGGTG
>JAQBVH010000410.1 GCA_027623615.1 Planctomycetota bacterium
TCGAACCCACCTGGTCGGTCGCGGACCAGCGCTGGCGCGCGCTGCAAGGCCTCGGGCGCTTCGAGGAGGCGGCGCAGGTCCTGCGTGAGACGATCGAGCTGTTCGACCGCTGCCGGAGTGTCGCGGGCATCGACGCCTCCGACATCGACGGCCTGCGGGGGAGCCTGTTCCGCTTGACGATGCGCACGGCCGGCGCCGAACTCGCCGTGGACGAGGCCTACTCGAGCCTCGGCAGCCGCATGGCGCCGGTCGACACGGACTACTATCAGCTCTGGTACCTCGACTCCCTCGAGTACCGGTCCAACCGGAGCCGCAGCACCGAGTCCTGGTTGCTCCGCTGCGAGCTCTACGAGGAGCTCCTGCGGCGCTCGGGCGCGGCGTCCGAGTCCCTGTCTCTCGCGCGCGCGCGGACGGGGGACCTCGCCGGCGCGCTCGCGGGCATCGTCGAGGAGCAGCGCAACGACTCGAACCTCGTTCCGGGAGAGGGCGTGGAGCTCAACAGCACTCAAGTCGAGCTCTGGGCCAGGCTCCTGTTCGAGGCCGGCCTCGACGGCCATCCCCTGGACGCTGACCTGTCCGCCAACGCGCGCCGCCAGGTCGAGGACGCGCTCCTCGGCCTGGAGGGACGGCACGTGGACCTCGTCGCGGCTGCCAAGGCCCGTGACGCGGGCCCGCTTGCCAGCCCGTCCTCCTGGCGTGCGGTCGGAGAGTGGGAGCGCATCTACGACGCACTCCTGCTGGCGCGGACCCGCTCGCCCTTCGCGGACGAGGTCGCGTCGCCGCCGGCCGTCTCCGGTATCGAGGAGCTGCCCTTCCGCTTCGGCAACGCCCAGCGCAGCAACTCGGGTGTCATGCTCGGGTCGACCCTCGTGCGCAGCTTCTCGAGCGGGGCGCGGTACTACGAGCACTTCGAATCGAGCGCACGGTCAGGAGACCACCTGGACTGGATCGAGGCGTGCTTCCGCACGGGGCGTCAGGACCAGGCCCTCGCGGCGCAGGAGCGGGAGCTTGGCCTGAGTCGCAACCGGGGCTGGAGCGCACCCGGGCGCCAGCTCGCGCAGCGCTACCTCGGCCGCGGGTTGTTCGAGCAAGCCGAGGGGCTACACGCGCGCTGCCTGGAAGCGGAGTACCCCGACCCCGAGGCGCGGGAACGCGAGCGGCGGCTGTTCGACCGGCAGGTCCTGGTCGCCGCCGGCCAGGCGGGAGCGACCGCGGTCCGAGACGCTGCCCTGCTGAGAATCGAGGCCGTCACGCCACCCACCGACGCTGAGGAGCGGGCCGACTTCCACTGGGACCGTGCCTACGTGTTCGGCCGCGCGCGCCTGGACGCCGAGCGGGTGCAGGCCGAGGTCGACCGGGCCCGGGACGCGGACCCCGAGTTCGTGCCCTCACGCGGCCGCCGAGCCTGGATCGCGCTCGACGCGGGCCGTTCGGAAGAGGCGCTGACCTTGTTCCGAGAGGAGCTCGCGGAGCAGCGCTTGGGAACTTCGAGCCTGTCCTCCACCCAGACCGGGCTGGCGCTGGCCCTGCACGCAGTAGGGGATCCCGGAGCGGAGAAGGCCCTGCGCCGGGCGCTGACGGAGGACTGGCGCGGGGAACGCGCCGACCTGCTCAGAGCCGCCCTCGGGCTCTGATCAGTCCGCCAGACGCTTTGGACGAATCACGCGCGGGACCATCTGGCTCGCCTTGTTCGTGAACTCGAAGACCTGGTAGCCGGGGACCTCGACGCGCACCTTGATCGGTACGTCGCGCCAGGCCGCGTCTGGGTTGCCTGCGATGGGGATCAGGCTGCCGGTGACGGTGACGTGCTCGCGCAGATCCAGGGCTGGATCCGGACCTTCGAGTTCGATCACCTCGAGGTAGGGGCGCGGGTCGGGCAGGACACCGACGTAGACCCGCTCGTAGTTGCCATCGGCGGCGAGGTGCCCCTCGGCGCGGGCGTCGTCCAGGCGAAAGCCGTAGCCGTTGGCAGTACTCTGGGACTTCTGGGGCTCGGTGTTGCCGCCGAAGTCGAAGCCACCGCCCGCGTCCTCGATCCACTCCCAGACGTCGTCGCTGCTCGAGTAGCGTTCACCGTACTCCTCGAACTCGCCGTCGTCGTCGTTGCCGACGCTCAGCTCAGGGACTTCCTCCAACGCGGGGAGGTCCGACTCCTCCGGCCTGGTCTTGGAGCGGCGCGGCGAGGTCCAGTCCGGGGTGGCCGGGAGGTAGTAGGCGACCTCTCCGTAGCGGTGGATGCGTTCGACGCGGGTCAGGCGGCGTCCCAGGTCGTCGTAGAGGTGGACGCGTCGCTCGCTGCGCCCCTGGGGCCCGATCGGCCGTTCCCCCCGGGTGTCGTTCTTGTCGTGGAGGAATTCGGGAGCATCCTCGGCGCCCAGTCCGGAGCGGAAGACGACCGCGCGGTAGCGACCGTGGGGAAGCTCCTCGATGCGTAGTCCCGTGGGTGGAATGATCAGCTGGCCTTCGATCCGCGCATCACCGGCGGTCCACTCGGAGTCTTCGGGAAGTCCCAGACGCCAGAGGGCGATCCGGCTCAGGGCGGGGGCCCCGGTCGCGCCGTCGTGCAGGAAGAACTCGACCACGCCGGTTGCTTCGGGCGCCGCCGCATCGGCCTCGTCCGCGGGCTGGTCCTGCAGCGCCGGGGCGGCGCGGCTGGCCTCCTCGGTCCCGCTCAGCAGGTCGGCCGATGGCCGCTGCGCGAGGGCATCTTCAGTGGGCGCGGGCTGAATCGCATCCCCGCGGCCCCCGCCGCGCAGGACGAACGCCAGGACGACGACGACGGTCAGGCTCAGGGTCAAGAGGGCACGCATCGGATCGAGCCTACCCCCCTCGAACCCTGCGGCTACTACTCGGATTCGGGTACCGCCCGAGGGCGTGCTTGGGGACACTGGGGCCATGCAGCGCGTCCTCTCGAGCCTCCTGGTCCTGAGCCTGCTCGCCTGCGGCGGGTCCTCCGAATCCGAGTCCGGCGCCGCGGACGCCCGGGAGCCCGTGAACGACGAGCACAGCTTCGCGCGCCCCGACGAGGTGCGCGTGAAGCACATGCGCCTGAACCTCGAGGTCGACTTCGAGAACCGCGTGTTGCACGGCACGAACGGGCTCCTGTTCGACGCGCTCGAGGCGCCCGGGGAGCTCGTGCTCGACACCCACGCCTTGAAGATCGACAAGGTGCTGAGCTGGAAGGGCCAGGCGCGCGAGTGGGCCCTCGGTGAACCCCAGGGGCGGCTCGGCCGGCAGCTCACCGTGCAGCTCCTGAAGGGCGACATGGAGGTCACCGTCCACTACCGCACGACCCCGGAGGGCGAGGCGCTGCAGTTCCTCGAGCCTGCGATGACCGGCGGCGACCATCCGTACCTGTTCACCCAGGGCCAGGCGATCCTGACCCGTTCGTGGATGCCGTGCCAGGACAGTCCCGGCGTGCGCGTGACCTACGACGCGTACGTGATCGCGCCCAAGCCGCTGACCGTGCTGATGAGCGCGGGCAAGCGACACGCGCCCACTGACCTGCGCCACGACGATGGCGTCGATGACACCAAGCGCGTGTTCTCGTTCTACATGGAGCAGGCCATCCCGACCTACCTGATCGCGATGGCGATCGGTGAGATCGACGAGCGCGCGATCTCGCAGCGCTGCAGCATCTTCGCCTCGCCGGCGCTGGTCGAGGCCGCCGCCGCGGAGTTCGTGGACGTGGAGCACATGGTCCAGGCCGCCGAGGGCCTGTTCGGCGCGTACCGCTGGGGCCGCTATGACATCCTGATCCTGCCGCCGGCCTTCCCCTACGGCGGCATGGAGAACCCCACCCTGACCTTCCTCACTCCGACCGTGATCGCGGGCGACCGGTCCCTGGTCTCGATCGTCGCCCACGAGCTGGCGCACTCCTGGTCCGGCAACCTGGTCACGAACGCGACCTGGCGCGACTTCTGGCTCAACGAGGGCTTCACGACCTACTTCGAGCGCCGGATCATGGAGGTCCTCTACGGCGCGGACCGCGCCAACATGGAGATGCTGCTCGACTGGAACTCGTTGCACGCCTCCCTCGGCGAGCTCGAGGCCTACCAGACCGTGCTGCATGTGAACCTCGAGGGTCGCCACCCCGACGACGGGTTCAGCGGTGTGCCCTACAACAAGGGCGCCCTGTTCCTGCACCGACTCGAGGAGGTCGTCGGCCGCGAGACCCTCGATGTTTGGCTGACCACGTGGTTCGACAAGTACGCGTTCCAGTCGGCGACGACCGCGGACCTGGTCGCGTTCCTCAAGGGGCGCCTGCCCGAGGGCAAGGTCGACCTCGAGGACTGGCTCGAGGACGTCGGCATCCCGAGCGACGCGCCCAAGCCGACCTCGGACGCCTTGACCGTGGTCGAGGCCGAGGTCGCGCGCCTCGCTGCCGGCGCGGCGCCCGGCG
>JAQBVH010000411.1 GCA_027623615.1 Planctomycetota bacterium
TCCGGAGCGCTGAGCGCGAGAAGGGACAGCAGCAGGGCGGCCGAGGACATGAGACCCCCAGCATAGACCAGTGGCAATTCAGAACTGACTGGGTTCCGTGTGGGTGCCTGCTGCGGAAACCCCGCATCCGAGCCGCAACCCACGCCCCACCGGACCAGTCCCCGGCGCTCAGGCCCCATTTGCCCAAGGAGCGCCCCATGTTCGAGCCCCCTCGCTGCCCCTACAAGGACTGCCGTCAGCACAAGCGCCCCGAGCCCGGGTTCGCTTGGAAGATGGGCTCCTACAAGCCCAAGTGTCGCGCTCATCCGGTGCCGCGCTTCGAGTGCCAATCGTGCTTGCGCACGTTTTCACGGCAGACCTTCCGGGCGGACTATCGCGACCACAAGCCACACCTCAACCCGCAGCTGTTCCAGCTGCTCGCAAGCGGCGTCGGTCTTCGCCAGAGCGCGCGCAACCTCGGGCTCTCACTGCGCTGCACCGAGGTCAAGTTCCGCAAGATCGCAGCCCACCTGCGCGACCTCAGCCTCAACCTGCGCGGCCCCCTCGAGGGGATCGCCACGATGCAGTTCGATGAGTTCGAGAGCTACGAGGGCTGCCGCAACACAAGGCCCGTAACGATCCCGATGCTGATCGAGACCAGCACCCGCTTCATCATCTGGAGTGAGTGCGCGCCGATCCGGCCCCGCGGGAAGATGACTCCCAAACGCATTGCTCGGATCGAGGCCCAGGAGGCCATCTACGGCGAGCGCAAGGACGAATCGCGTCGCGCGATTCGACGCACGTTGCAGGCCGGTGCCGCGCTCGTCAAGGGATGCGACGAGGTCGTGTTCTGCACCGACGAGAAGAAGGTGTACCCCAGCCTCGCAAAGGCTGCCTTCTGCGGCGTCGAGCTTCGCCACCACACGACGAACTCGAAGCTCGCGCGCGGGACCTGGAACCCTCTGTTTCCGATCAACCACAGCGAGGCCATGGTGCGCGACCTGACCGGTCGCGTGCGCAGGGACTCGTGGCTCACGAGCAAGGAGGGCTGGTGCCTCGACCTCGGCCTCCAGCTCTACATGGCCTACCGCAACTACGTCCGCCGGCGGTTCAACCGCGACAAGGGCTCACCCGCGGTGATGCTCGGGTTCGTGGAGCGGCGTATGCATGCCGCCGAGTGCCTCTCGTGGCGCCAGGACTGGGGGCCGTCGAGCCCCCATCCGCTCGGCGATGGGGGGCGTCTAGTCTCGGAGCGGGTCCTCGAGGCGGCGGCATGAATCACCCACACGGAACCCAGGCAGTATCAGAAGGACTCCACGGGGAGTCGGTGGGCCCAGGTGACCCAGTCCTCGTCCTTCGCGTAGTTGCGCTCCGCGAACGTGCGTAGGTCGAGCAGCAGGGACTGCTTCACGCGACCGTCGACGTGGCTGAGGGCGGCGGTGAGGACGCGGGCAACACGTCCCATTTGCCGGTCCTCCTTGCTGCCCATGTACGCGATCGCGCGTCCAGCGGCCATCGCCGCGCTCGGTACGGGATCCTCGCGCAGCTGCAGTGTCAGGTCTTCGATGGACGTGAAGTCGAGCACCCTGGCCAGGATGAGCGCGCAATGGGTGCGCACGCCAGGGTCCTGGTCGGTCAGTCCCTTGCGCGCTGCGTGGCGGACCATGTCACTTCCGTCGCCGTCCATACGCATGACCTCGAGGGTCGCGAGGGAGGCGTTGCTGCGGATCACCGGGGTGGACCCGAATTCGATCAGGTGGGCCAGGCTCGCGGTCGGTGTGTCCGGGTCGCCAAGCTTGGCAAGGCCGAAGAGGGCGTTGGCGACGACCTCGTCGTCCAGGTCGGTCAGGGCGTTGAGCAGGGGGCTGAGGCTGTTCTCCGAGGGGACGAACCCAAGGGCCGCCGCAGCGATCCGGCGATTGATCGGAGGACCGGACTCGAGCTCGGCCACGACCTCGTGGAACAGCTTGCCTGTCCGGTGCCGGATGCTCTCACTGAGGATCTTGAGCTTGCGACCGTCCGTGGCCTTGTTGCCGCTCAAGAAGATCTGGTTCCACATCTGGATCGACCGATCGAGCTGCGCCAGGTAGAGACCGGTCGTGACGTTCTCCCGCAGCGCAGCCCGGTCGTAGGCCTCGACCCTCATCCGGTCCTGCGCCCCGTCGAGGGCGCTCTTGGGCCCCTCCTCGGTGGAGGCGCAGGAGAACAGGAGCGGGGTGAGGATCCAGGGGAGGCAGCGGGCGGGCATGTCTGAGCTGGGACGATGCTGGGGGCGGGGCCTTCCCGGCGAACCCGGAATCTGACCACCCATTTTGCCGGGTAGACTGACCCGTTCGGCCCCCAGGGTCCCAGCACCGCCATGTCCATCCACGTTCTCGACGCCATGTCCCGCGAAGGGTTCGAGGAACTCCACGCCTTACATGACCGGCGTTCGGGCCTGCGGGCCTTCCTGGGCATCCACGACACCACGCGGGGACCCGCCTTCGGGGGGATTCGGCGGTGGAAGTACCGCGACGAGCGCAGCGCCCTCTCGGACTGCCTGCGGCTGAGCCGGGCGATGACCCACAAGTGCGCCCTGGCGGACCTCTCGGCCGGTGGAGCCAAGCTGGTGATCCTCGATGGGGGTGACGAGGACTGGGAGGCGGCCTACCGCCACATCGGCCGCGTCGTCGAGCGCATGGCCGGGCGCTTCTACACCGGCCCCGACGTGGGCACAGGGCCGATCGAGCTGAGCTGGCTCTCCCAGGAGACCGCCTTCGCGACTGATCCTGGCCCCGCTGGGCCTGGCCTGTTGGCCGAGTCGACTGCAGAGGGGGTCTTTCGCGGGATCGAGGCCAGCCTCGAGCACCTCGACGGGGAGGTGGATTGGCCCGCGCGCCGTATGGTCATCCAAGGCCTTGGCGCCGTGGGCGCGAACCTGGCGCGACGCCTGGTCGAGCAGGGCGCGACCGTGCTCGCCGCGGATCTCGACGAAGAACTTGCGCGCCGGGTTTGCGAGGAGCTGGGCCTCGAGCGTCTCGACCCGACCCGCGTGATCAGCAGTCCCTGTGACGTGTTCTCGCCCTGTGCGCTCGGCGGCATCCTTCACGACGTGACCCTCGGGCGGCTCGACTGCCGCGTGGTCGCAGGTGGGGCCAACAACGTCCTGGCCAAGTCGCTGCACGGGGACCTCCTCCACGAGCGCGGCATTCTGGTGCCGCCCGATTTCGTGCTGAATTGCGGGGCGCTGATCCGCGGCACGATCTTCCATCTCGAGGGGCGTCGCGAATCGGTCGAGGCGATCGGTCTGCGGATCAAGGGTGTCCTGGAGCAGGTGCTTACAAGGTCCCAGGATGAGGACGCTCCCCCGGCTCGCGTCGCCGTAAGGGAAGCGGAAGAGCGCATCGCAGCCTGGCGCGATGCTTGAAGTGGGGTGTCCCATCCTTTATCCGGGACGTCTCACGGAGATTCCAATCATGCGCAACCTCGCTCTCGGCCTCGTCCTGCTCCCGTTCCTGTCGACCGCGGCCCAACCTGGCCCCGTCCCGACTGGGGCTCCTCAGGACGAGGAGGCCAACGACGAGGGCATGTTCGTCGATCGCGGTGAAGCGATGGGCTTCACGATCCCCCAGGACGAGGAGCTGGACTTCAAGGTCATCGTCGACCTGGCCGTCGTCGGCGAGACGGGGGTCGGCAGCTTCCGCTTGAGCGCGGGCACCGAGATGCACCGCGCGGGCCTCGCGGCACCAGAACCGGGCAAGAAGAGCGGCAAGAAGGTGGGCTGGATTCGCGGACAAGCGGTGGGCTCGGCTCTGAACTACACCCTCGATCACACCGTCGAGGCGCGCGTCATGCCCCAGGAATGGCCGCACGTGATCTACCGTGACACCCAGGCCGGCTCCGAGCATCGCAAGCGTGAATTGATGTACGGCTGGCGCCAGGGCAAGCCCACGTCCTGGTACCGCTCCGACGGACACTGCCGCGGCTGCGAGCGGCCCGAGCACATCATTCAAGGTACCTGGCCGTTCTCCTCCGATCACCACTGCCCATCGTGCAGGCGAGGAGTGCACCGGCTCTGGGGCAAACCCACGGTCCAGGATGTCCCCGAGGGTTCGGTCGACATGCTGACGGCGATTCACCTGTCGCGCGCGATGATCCAGAATGGCCTCGACTCGATCGAGTTCCCCTTGCTCGACAAGGAGGCCTACTGGGACGTCACGATGAGCCGCGGCGAGTCGAGGAACATCAAGACCCCTGCGGGAACCTTCCGCTGCATCGAGGTCAAGCTCGACCCGAAGCTGCCGCCGGAGAAGAAGGAGGGACGCTTCCGCGGGCTCTTCGGCATCCACGGCACCCTCTCCATCTGGTTGCATGAGGGGACGGGCATCCCGGTCGAGATCGGCGGCGTCATCCCTGCGGGCATATTCGACGTCG
>JAQBVH010000412.1 GCA_027623615.1 Planctomycetota bacterium
CTTGTTCGTCCTGCGCCGGGAGGAGGGTGCCTTGGTCTGCTTCTGGTCCTCCGCGGGTTCGCGTCGCTTGGCCGGGCCCTTGACGCGCTGGTTGGCCTGTTCAGTGAGCTTGTTCGTCCTGCGCCGGGCGGAGGGTGCCTTGGTCTGCTTCTGGTCCTCCGCGGGCTCGCGCCGCTTGGCCGGGCCCTTGACGCGCTGAGTGGCCTGCTCGGTGGGCTTCTTCGTTCTGCGCCTGGAGGGTGCCTTGGCTCCCTGCTTGTCTTCGCCGGACCCCACAGCGGTGCCTTGCTTGCCCCGGCCGCGGGGGGGCCGCGCGGGCTTGGCCTGCTTCGTCTTCTGCGTCGCCGCGAGGCGGAAGTCCGTTTGCCGCTTGTCCGTGTCCACCTTGGCGATCTCGACCTCGAAGCGATCCCCGAGCTTGATGACGCGGCGGGTGCGGCGTCCGCGCACCTGCACCTTGGCCGGGTCGAACTCGTAGAAGTCGTCGCCGAGGCTCGAGAGGGGCACCAGCCCGCTCATCCCGAGGCCCTGCACGTCGACGAAGAAGCCGAAGTTCCGGACGTCGGTCACGAGGGCCCCATAGCGCTCCCGCTTGCCGGACTTCAGCTGGGCCTGCAGGTGGGCCTGCAGCTTGACGCTCTTGCTGTCACGCTCGGCGTCGGAGGAGTTGCGCTCCGTGGCGGAGATGTGGTCCGCCGTCTCCTTCATCGAGACCTGGCTCTCGTTCAGGTCCTCGAACAGCGTGCGGTGGACGACCAGGTCGGCGTAGCGGCGGATGGGGGAGGTGAAGTGCGTGTACCTCTCCTTGGCCAGGCCGTAGTGCCCGAGGGGTTCGACGGCATAGCGTGCCCGCATGAGGGAGCGCAGCAGCCCGATCTTGAGGGCCGGACCGATGGGTAGCCCGTCGAGGCGCCGCAGCATCTTCTGCACCTCGCCAGGCTTCTGGAGGTTGCCGCACTCGACGTTGCGGCTGAGGACCTCCTCGCGGTACTTCTGCAGGCGATCGGGGTTCGGCGGCTCGTGCACCCGGTACAGGGTGGGCCGCTTCAACTTCATCAGTCGGCCGGCCACGGCCTCGTTGGCGAGGAGCATGAACTCCTCGATCAGGTGGTGGGCCTCGTCGCTCTCGACCAGGTCGATGCGGGCGATCCGGCCGCGTTCATCGAGTCGGATCTTCGACTCCGGGAAGTCGAGCTCCAAGGAGCCGGCCTGGAACCTGCGCGTGCGGATCTTCTTCGCCAGGCGCCCGGCGTCCTGCAGCATCCGGTCGAGCTGGTCCTCGGCCGGACCGCGCAGCACCTCCAGGGCCGACCCGTAGCTGTAGCGGCGCTGCGAGTGGATCACCGCGGAGTAGCAGCGCGTGCGCTGCACGCTCCCGTCGGCTGCGATCAGGAACTCGACGCACTTGGTGAGCCGCTCGACCTGTGGCTTCAGGGAGCAGAGCTCGTTGCTGAGCGCCTCGGGCAGCATCGGAATGACCCGGTCGACCAGGTAGGTCGAGTTCCCGCGCTTGCGGGCCTCGTCATCGAGCGCCGAGCCCGGCTTCACGTAGTGGGAGACGTCCGCGATGTGCACGCAGAGTCGCCAGCGCTTCTGGTCCACGGCCTCCAGCGAGAAGGCGTCGTCGAAGTCCTGCGCGTCGGCCGGGTCGATGGTGACCACCGGTGCCTTGCGACAGTCCTGCCTGCCCCGGATGTCGCCCGCCGTGACCTCGGCGCCGAAGCGCCGCACCTCCTGCAGGACCTTGCTCGGGAACTTCAGCGGCAGGTCGTACTGACGCAGCACGCTGAGCATGTCCACGCCTTCGGCGGTCGGCGGACCGAGGACCTCCGTGATCCTTCCCTGGGGGCTGGCGTGCGAGGACTCCCACTCGCCGAGCTCGACCACGACCTTGTCGCCGTCGCGCGCCGTGCGGCCCACATCACGCGCAGGCGGCACGAGAATGTCGTGCACCATGCGCGGGTCGTCGGGGACCACCCGCAGGAAGTCGCGACCGCGTTTCAGGGTCCCGACCATCTGCGTGCGCCTGCGTTCCAGCACGCGCACGACCACCCCGGAGTCCAGAGGGTCCTCCTTCGAACGCTTCCCTAGCGGTCGCACCTCACGGCGGACCAGGACCCGGTCATCGTGCATGGCCACGCCGGTGTCGGCGGAGGGGATCGCGATCTCGCCGAGCCCCGGGTCGTCGGGCAGCAGGAAGCCGCGTCCCTGGCGGGTGATCTGGATGCGTCCGGGGACGAGGTCGGCCTGCAGCGGAAGGACGTAGCGGTTGCCCTTGATGCGGGCGACCTCACCCCGGCGCTCGAGCTCCTCGAGCTCGCGCCGCAAGCGCTGGGCTTGCCCGGGAGGCAGGCGCAGGGCCTTCAAGAGCTGAGTCGCGTCGGCAGGTGCATACCCGCTGCTTCCAAGCAGCCTCAGAACTCGCTCTTGCATGACGTGAGGTTGTAGGTGGGCGACCACAGGCCGGCAACCTTCCTGGCCGTAACCGGGGGAACCCGAGCGTGCCCGTCCATCGGTTCCGTGGAGCTCGAGCCTCCTGTCCAGGGGCCATCTGCGCACACGGCTGGCATGGACTGACGACGACTCCTCACCGGAGCAGCAACAGGGCCATGGGCGCTCGCTGATCGCCTGGATCGAGGAGAGGCTTGCCGAGGAGCCGGACGTCTCGCGCGTGACAGGTCGAGAACCAGGTCGTTCCCACCTGACCACCCCGGTAGGATGCTCGCTCACCCGGCCACTCGGTGGTCGCGAGGTGGCCTGGGTGTGGCGACCCGGTCGACCCCCAACGAGCGAGGCGCGCCTTGAACGAAGCCCGAAGCCTGTCGGTCACCACCGTGGCCCTGCTGACCGTCGTCGCGGTGTTCGGGTTCGCGAACGTTCCCGACAACCTGGCGGCGTTGGGGTTGAGCGCGATTCCGTCGTGGATCGTCGTCGGGCTCATCTACTTCCTGCCCCTCAGCCTGATCCTCGCCGAGTTCAGCTCGGCGCTGCCCGGGAAGCGAGGGGGGATCTACAGCTACATGGAGCTCGGGCTCGGACCGACGTGGGCGTTCGTCGGGACGTGGTCGTACTTCGTCGCGAACCTGGTCTACCTGCAGATGGTCTGCAGCCGACTCGTCATCAACCTGTCGCTCGCCATCACCGGGCGCGACGTGTTCGAGAGCGTGACCTGGGCCGTGCCCCTGCTCGGCGTCGCGTCGTGCCTCGCACTCACCTACCTCGGCTCGCGCGGCGTGCGCGTCTTCTCGCGCTTCGTCGGCGTCGCCGGACGCGTCGTCCTGGTCGCCGTGTTCGGGTTGATCGCCATCGCCATCGGAGCCGTCGTCTTCGGACTGCACGATTCCGCGACGACCTACGCGGCAGGCGCCCTCGCCCCGAGCCTCGACCTGGCCTACTTCTCGACCTTCGCCTGGCTGCTCTTCGCCGTCTCCGGGGCGGAGGCGGCGGGGCCCTACGTCAACGACACCAAGAACCCGCAACGCGACTTTCCACGCGCGGTCGTCATCGCCGCGCTGCTGGTCGGCCTGCTCTACGTGCTCGGGAGCGTCGCGGTCAGCTTCCTGCTGCCCGTCGAGTCCATCAACAAGGCCACCGCCGTGTTCGACGCGTGGCGCGCCCTCGCCGGGATCCTCGGGCTGCCCGCCGAGGCCTTCGCGCGCGTGTTCATGACCCTCATGGTCTTCGTCTCCATCGTCGGATACGTCATCTGGATGGAGTCGCCCATCCGCGCCATGTTCGCCGACGTTCCCGCCGGCACGTTCCCCGAGTTCCTCACCCGCCGCGACGAGCACGGGACTCACCACCAGGCGCTCAAGACCCAGGCGGCTGTCGTCTCCCTCTTGATCCTGGTTCCACTGCTCTCCATCGTCGCCGGGCTCTCGGGATCCGATCGGTTCATCTCGCTGCTGATCGACCTCAGCTCGCTCGCCGTGGTCGTGCCCTACCTGTTCATCTCCATCGCCTACGTGCGCGCACGACGGGCCGGCATGCTGGCACCGTTCCAGATGGCGCGCTCGACTCCCGTCGCTGTCACGATCGGCGTCGTGACGCTGGCCGTCTCCGCGTTCGGATACCTCGGCGCGGGGCTGTATGCGCTCCAGGCCGAGACCATCGACTGGCTCTACGTGGCGACGGTGTACCTCGGGCCTGGGATCCTGATCGCACTCGGGCTGTGGCTGCGGCACCTGTCGCTTGCTCGAGCGGGCGCGACGGAGTGAGGTTGGTCCCGGCTCTGGTCTGGCCGTGGCTGGGTGAGTGCGGGAGTTCCCGCCGCAGGTCGGGCAGCGCACGCGGGAAGCTACCTCCGCTGCAGCTCGACGATCACCTCCGCCGTCTTGCCCGCGCGCACGTTGACGCGCCGGGGTGGGATCGATTGGTAGAGGTGGTCGGTGA
>JAQBVH010000413.1 GCA_027623615.1 Planctomycetota bacterium
GCGCGCAGCATGCACCCGTGGCGCAAGCTCCCAGGCCCAGACTCTGGACCCGGAGGCTCGTGTGTCGCATTGCCCTGGACCGACAAAGGCGTTACGAAGGCCCCGCCCCGCGGTCCCCACAGGAGCCCCCCTTGACCTCCCCAACCTCCTCCCTCGCCCCGCTGCACACCGGCGAGCCCAAGCACGTCGCCACGCGCAACGCCTATGGCGAGGCCCTGCTCGAGCTGGGCAAGACGAACCCCGACGTGGTCGTGCTCGACGCGGACCTGTCCGGATCGACCAAGACCAAGGCCTTCGGACAGGCCCACCCCGAGCGGTTCTTCAACATCGGCGTGGCTGAAGCGAACATGGTCGGGACCGCCGCAGGCATGGCCGCGATGGGGCACACGGTCTTCGCGAGCTCCTTCGCGATGTTCGCCGCGGGGAAGGCCTGGGAGCAGATCCGCCAGAGTGTGTGCGTGCCCGAGCTCTCGGTGAAGATCTGCGCCACCCATGCTGGCTTGACCGTCGGTGAGGACGGCAAGAGCCACCAGATGCTCGAGGACATCGCGCTGATGCGCGTCCTCCCGAACATGCGCGTCATCGTTCCGGCAGATGGAATCGAGGCCAACCTCGCCGTGAAGGCCGCCGCCGCCACGCCCGGTCCGTTCTACGTACGCTTGTCGCGCGCGTCGACGCCGATCGTGCTCGGTGAGGACTACGAGTTCACCCTCGGCAAGGCCAGCCTGCTGCGCGAGGGTTCGGACCTGGCCATCATCGCCTGCGGGGTCGAGGTCGCCGAGGCCCTCGCTGCCGCCGAGCTGCTCGCCGCCGACGGCGTCGCCGCGCGCGTGATCAACATGGCCACCATCGACCCCATCGACGAGGAGATCGTTGCCGCCGCCGCGCGCGAGTGCGGCGCAATCCTGACCGCCGAGGAGCACCAGATCCGCGGTGGGCTCGGCGAAGCCGTCGCCGGCGCGGTCGCTCGCACCCACCCCTGCCGCGTCGCGATGGCCGGCATGGACAACGCCTTCGGGCAGAGCGGCACGGCCTCCCAGCTGCTCGCTCACTACGAACTCGACGCCGCGGGGCTCGCGGCCCGCGCCCGGCGCCTCCTCGCGAACAAGAGCTGAGCCATGGCCCTCTCAACAGAACGCCGCGCCGAGCTCGCGGACATCGCCACCCAGGTGCGTCGTGACGTCGTCACCATGGTCCACGCCGCCGCCTGCGGTCACCCCGGTGGCCCGCTGGGCATGGCGGATTTCCTGACGGTCCTGTTCTTCGAGCACCTGCGCCTCGATACGGACTGCCTCCACGACCACGGCCGTGACCGCTTCGTGCTGGGCAACGGGCACACCTGCGCAGGCTACTACGCCCTGCTCGCCGCCAAGGGGCTCGTCCCGCGCGAGGAGCTGCTGCGCTTCCGCAAGTTCGGCGCGCCGCTCCAGGGCCACCCGCACCGCAACCTGAACCTGGGCATCGACTTCTCCACCGGCAGCCTGGGCAACAGCCTGTCGGTCGCCACCGGAATGGCCCTGGCCGCCCGCAGCCAGGGGCTAGACACGCGGGTCTACAGCGCCTCCTCGGACGGCGAGAGCCAGGAGGGGCAGATTTGGGAGGCCGCCACGTCGGCCGCTCACTACGGGGTGTCCAACCTGACCGTGATGGTGGACTTCAACAACATCCAGATCGACGGGTACATGCGCGACGTGATGGACGTGCGGGACCTGAGGGTGAAGTACGAGGCCTTCGGGTGGCACGCGATCGACGTGGACGGGCACGACCTCGACGCGATCGATGACGCCCTGCACGCCGCCAAGGCCGAGACCGAGCGCCCCTCTGCGCTGATCTGCCACACGACCCTGGGCAGGGGCGTCTCCTTCATGGAGGACCAACCCGGCTGGCATGGCGTCGCGCCGAACGACGAGCAATTGGCCCAGGCCCTCGCGGAGCTCGGGGCGTAGAACGCGCTCCGTCGCCTACAATTCGCGCATGGACCGCGGGATCGCCGGCGTCATCTTCGCCTTCGGGTTGCTCACGGGAGTGCTGCTCGCTTTCACGGCCGAGGAACTCTGGCCCCGGGCGAGTGAAGCTGACGTGGCCGAGTACCGCGAGGTCCGAGACTTCGCGCGTGAGGCCTTCGTGGGGGACGTCAGCGACGACGAGCTCGTGAAGCTGGCCCTCGACGGCATGCTGCGCGGCCTCGACCATTACTCCCGGTACTACGACATCGAGCAGTCCAAGGTGCTCGAGCGTGAGACCCAGGGTCGCTACAAGGGCATCGGCGCCATCTTCCGCACCGTCGCCAGCGGCAAGGTGCTCTACCCGTTGACCGACTCCCCCGCCGCGCGCGGAGGACTGCAGGTGGGCGACCAGTTCTTGACCGTCGCCGGGTCACCCTTCGTCGACCTGGACGAGGCCGGGTTCCGCGAGCTGCTCGCCGCGCCTCCGGGAGGGCTGCTCGAGGCCACGGTCGAGGGCCTGGACGGGACGCGTCGCGAGCTTGAGATTCGACCGGGGTCGGTCGTCGATCCGACCGTGCGCCACAGCCAGTGGCTCGACGAGGAGCGGGGCATCGCCTACCTGGCGATCACCTCCTTCAGCAGCGAGACCCCCGCCGAGTTCGACCGCGCCTTGCAGTTCCTCCACCGCCGCGGCGCCCGCGCGATCGCGATCGATCTGCGCGGAAACCTGGGCGGGGTGCTCGAGAGCGCGATCGCGGTTGCCCAACGCTTCATCCCCGAGGGACCGTTGCTCTCGACCGAAGGCCGTGGCGAGCCGGTCGTGTACCACGCGGACACCTCCCTGGCAGCCTACCGGGACGTGCACCTGGTCGTGCTCGTCGACAAGGACACGGCCTCGGCGAGCGAGATCCTGGCGGGCGCCCTCCAGGACTATCGCCGCGCGGTGCTCGTCGGCGCGCCCACCTACGGCAAGGGCATGGTGCAGACGATCCGGCGCTTCGACCGCTGGTCGACCCGCGCCAAGGTGACCAGCTCGTACTACTACTCGCCGGCGGGCCGCAACTTCGAGCGCACCTCGGACGAGGACCGCGACCACGGCATCCTGCCCGACGTCTTGATCGAGGTCGACGACCTCACGCGCGCGCGCTTGCACCGCTACCTGCGCAGCTACGGTCCGGGCCCCGAGGCGATCGAGGCCCTCGAAGCCTGGGAGCTCGCGGAAGGCGTCGACCTGCTGGACGACCTGCCGCGCGACGCCCAGCTGCTCGGCGCCCTGGGTCTGTTCCACGGCGAGCGCCCCGGCGCCCAGCCCCTGCGCCCCGAATGACCTCGCGCCTCGTCCTGGGCATCGAGTCCTCCTGCGACGAGACCGCCGCGGCGGTGGTCGAGGCCGGGCGCGAGGTGCGCTCGTCGGTCATCCACAGCCAGGTCGAAGAGCACGCCCGCTACGGTGGTGTGGTGCCCGAGATCGCCGGACGCTCGCACCTGCGCGCGATCCTTCCCGCGGTCGACGGCGCCCTCAGCCAGGCCGGTGTCGACCTCGACGACCTGGCCGGCATCGCGGTCACGAACCGGCCCGGGCTGGTCGGCTCGCTGCTCGTCGGGCTATCGACCGCCAAGGCCCTGGCCTTCACACGCGGCCTGCCCCTGGTCGGCGTGCACCACATCGAGGCCCACGTCTACGCGGCGACGATGGGTGCCGCGGTCGGCGAGGTGCGCTTCCCCTGCGTGGCCCTGGTCGCCTCGGGAGGGCATAGCGCGGTCTACCAGGCCGACGGCCCGCTCTCGATGGGACAGCTCGCCACGACCCGCGACGACGCCGCGGGCGAGGCCTTCGACAAGGTCGCGCACCTGCTCGGCCTCCCCTACCCCGGCGGTCCGTCCGTGTCGAAGCTGGCCGAGGAGGGCGATCCGCGCGCGATCCGCTTCCCCCGCTACCGCGCCAAGGACGGGGGCCTGGGCTTCTCGTTCTCGGGCCTGAAGACGGCGGTGCTCTATCACATCCGCGGCGGGGACGCCCTCGCGCCCACTCCCGAGCCGGAGGACATCGAGGCCCGCGCCGACGTGGCGGCGTCCTTCCAGGAGGCGGTGGTCGACGCCCTGGTCGAGACCACGCTCCGGGCCGCCAGGGAGCGCGGCATCGACCAGGTGCTCGTGGCCGGCGGCGTGGCCTGCAACCTGCGTCTCCGGGAGCGCATGGCCGAGCGGGCGGTCGAGGAGGGCGTCCAGTCCTTCTTCCCAGCCCCAGCCTGGTGCACGGACAACGCGGTGATGATCGCGGGGCTGGGTTGGCACCGGTTGCTATCGGGAGAGCTGGACGGGCTCGCCCTCGACGCCAGCCCGCGATAGTGGTGTGAGTCCGAAGTTCGGTGCCTTCGTTCGAGCCGCTTGCGTGCGGTGGCAAGGCGACGGGTTCCGTGCGTAGCCTCTGCGCTACTCACGGG
>JAQBVH010000414.1 GCA_027623615.1 Planctomycetota bacterium
CGGCCCGTCAGAAAGTGGAGGGTAGGCAGGGCCTCCTGGTGGGCCGCTACCCGTCGCCTGGCGCATGGCCTGCACACGCCCGAGGCCACGCCGTCATCGACCGCAAGAAAGCGGTGGCAAGGCGGGACACTCGACAACTCAGTGTCCCGCGACAACCTCTTGGGGCCCGTCGCTTCGGCCGGGTTTGTGCCTCCCGACTCTCCAGTCGTTGAACCAGACTCGGCGCATGACCGATCAGGACTACATCCTCGGCACGGAAGAAGCCGAGATCGCGCGGCTGCGCACGCAGCATGCCTCGTGGACCGAGTACCTCGCGCCGCTGGTGCAGGACGCCGGCCTGCGACCCGGTCAGCGCTGGGTCGACCTGGGCAGCGGCCCGGGGTTCACGACCTTCGACCTCGCGCAGCTCGTCGGTGCGGAAGGCGAGGTCGTCGCCGTCGACGAGAGCGCGCGCTTCCTGGCCTTCCTGGATGCCGAGAAGGAGCGCCGGGACCTCGGTTGGATCCGCACGCAGCGCACGCGGGTCGAGGAGCTCGACCTCGAGGAGGCCTCCTGCGACGGCGCCTACTCGCGCTGGCTGTTCAGCTGGCTCGAGGATCCCTCCGATCTCCTCCGCCGCGCCGCGCGCTTCCTGAAGCCCGGCGGCGTGCTCGTCTGCCAGGAGTACCTGCACTGGTCGGCGATGAAGCTGCTCCCGCCCAGCGCTGCCTTCGACCGCGGCGTCGAGGCCTGCATGCGGAGCTGGACCACGCCGATCAACATCGCCGAGGACCTCCCGCGCCTCGCCGCCGAGGTCGGGCTCGAGGTCGTGACCACCCGGCCCGTCGCCCGCATCGGCGGCCCCGGCTCGCTCGAGTGGAGGTGGATCGGCGGCTTCTTCGAGATCTACCTGCCGAAGCTGATCGCGCGCGGCCTCCTGACCGGGGAGGAGTGGCAGGCCTGGCAGGCCGCCTGGCGCGCCCGCAGCGAGGACCCCGTGACGCGGGCGCTCGCGCCGATCATGCTGGACCTCGTCCTGCGCAAACCCGCCTGACCCGCCATGCACAAAGTCGACCCCCTCGCCAAGCTCGCCACCTTCGACGAAACCTGGGTGCCCAAGGTCGTCGCCGAGCTCAACGGTCAGTACGTCAAGGTCGCCCACTTCGAGGGCAGCTACGTCTGGCACAGCCACGCGCAGGAGGACGAGCTGTTCTACCTGCTCGCCGGCAAGCTCGACATCGAGCTACGCGACCAGACCATCTCCCTCGACCCCGGCGAGTTCTTCGTCGTGCCGCACGGCGTCGAGCACCGTCCGGTCGCGCACGGACGCGCGCAGTGCCTCCTGTTCGAGCCGGCAGCGACGCGCAACACGGGCGGCGCGGATCACGAGTACACGATCGAGGCCGACGACCTGGAGCGCATCTAGCCGGTGGGCCGAGGAGGGCTGCATGAGTGACGAGCAATCCAATCAAGGCTCCCAGGTGAGCGTGCGCGCGACCGTCCCGGCCGATGTGCCGCGGGTCTGGGAGCTGCTGCTTGGCCTGGCCAGGTACGAGCAGCTCACCGAGGCGGTCACCGGGGACGCGGCGGGGCTGCACGAAGCGCTCTTCGGCCAGGGCCATCGGCTGCGCGGTCTCGTGGCGGAGCAGCGCGGCCGGCTGGTGGGCTACGCCCTGTTCTATCCGGTGTTCGGCTCGTTCCGCACGGGCTGGCGGCTCTGGCTCGAGGACCTCTTCGTCGAGCCCGAAGCTCGCGGCAGCGGCGCGGGCGTGGCGTTGATGGCCGCGCTCGCGCACCTCACCCTTGACGGTGGCTACCACGCCCTCGACTGGGAAGTGATCGACTGGAACCGCCCCGCGATCGAGTTCTACGAGCGCCTCGGCGCGCAGCCGACCAATCCCGACTGGTTGAGCTACCGGGTCGCGGGCGCCGCGCTGGCGATGCTGGCGGGGCGGCGCGACGCTCGGAGCTAGGCGGCCCCAGCGGGGTCGCCTATGCAGCACATCGGAGTCCTCGCACACAGCGCCGACGGCGGGGCGCTCCGCCTGCTCGAGGCGGTGCGTGAGAGCGCGCGGCGCCTGGGTGCGCATCAGCACCCTGAGATCCCTTTCTCGCTCCTGCCGATGGGCGCCGTGCTCGAGGCCTACGACCGGGGCGACCTCTCGGAGGTCCGCGCTCAACTTGCTCGGACCGCCCGCCGCCTCGCGGACGCGGGCTGCGTGTTCTTCGTCTGTCCCGACAACATCGCGCTCGAGGCGCCAGGGCCGCCCCTGCCCCTACCTGGCCTGCACATCGCCGAGATCGTCGCGCGTCAGGCCAGGGCCGAGGGCCGCCGCCGCGTGGGCCTGCTCGGCACCAAGTGGACGATGACCGGCCCCGTCTACCCAGCGGCATTCGCCAGGGCAGGACTCGAGCTGCGGACGCCGCCCGCCCAGGACCGCGCGCTGATCGACGACGTCATCTTCAAGGAGCTCTGCCTCGGCGAGCTCCACGACCGCTCGCGCGCGGCGTACGTCTCGATCATCGAGGACCTGCAGCGCGCGGGGTGTGACGCGGTCGCGCTCTGCTGCACCGAGCTCCCCCTGCTCTTGACCCCCGAGGTCTGACCCCTGCCGACCCTCGACTCGACGCGCCTGCTCGCACGCGCAGCGGTCGCGCTCGGCGACTCGCCCTTGCCCGCGTGGCGCGGCGGACCGGTCGAGGGCGAACAGACTGGCACGCCTGCCCCCTCGCCGGCAGCGGGCGGGCGTAGGATCTGGGCATGCTCCGCCCGCTCCTGCTGACCGCGCTCTGTGGCCTCACCGCTGCAGGCGACCGTCCCAACATCCTGTTCATCTTCACCGACGACCACGCGCCCCACGCGATCGGCGCGTACGGCGGCTGGCTGTCCACGGTCGACACGACGCCCAACCTCGATCAGCTGGCGGCCGAGGGCATGCTCTTCCGGCGCAGCTTCTGCACGAACTCCATTTGTGGTCCCAGCCGGGCGGTCATCCTGACCGGCAAGCACAGCCACAAGAACGGGTTCATGAACAACGGCAACCAGTTCGACGGCGATCAGCAGACCTTCCCCAAGCTGCTGCAGGGCGTGGGCTACAAGACCGCGATGATCGGCAAGTGGCACCTGCGCTCCGACCCGCAGGGCTTCGACCACTGGGACGTGCTGCCCGGGCAGGGCGATTACTACAACCCGGTGCTGATCAACAAGGACGGCAAGCGCCAGGTCGAGGGCTACTGCACCGACATCGTCACCGACCTCGCCATCGAGTGGCTGGACGGGAACGCCGGAGGCGACGAGCCGTTCCTGTTGATGTGCCAGCACAAGGCGCCGCACCGCACCTGGATGCCGGCGGCGCGGCACCTGAACTTGTGGGACGAGGTGGACCTGCCCGAGGCCCCGACCCTGTTCGATCGCCACCTGGACGACGCCTCGCCGGCGCGCTTCCAGGAGATGGAGATCGACCGGCACATGAACATCGTCTACGACACGTTCCAGACCCCGTTCGAGGGCTGGGACCCCGCGGCCGGCTTCGCGAACGACGGCTCGGGCTTCCGCAACCTCGAGAAGATGACGCCCGCGCAGCGCCAGGCCTGGGACGCCGCCTTCGCCGACGAGAACGCGGCCATGCTGCAGGCCGGGCTCGAGGGGGACGACCTCGTGCGCTGGAAGTACCAGCGCTACCTCAAGAACTACCTGCGCTGCATCCGCGGCGTCGACGAGAGCGTCGGCCGCCTGCGCGCCTACCTCGAGGAGCACGACCTCGACGACAACACCGTCGTCGTCTACTCCTCCGACCAGGGCTTCTACCTCGGCGACCACGGCTGGTTCGACAAGCGCTGGATGTACGAGGAGTCCCTCGCCATGCCGCTGATCGTGCACTGGCCCAGCGTGACCGCGCCGGGGAGCGAGTGCGACGCGATGGTTCAGAACCTCGACTACGCGGAGACCTTCCTCGAGATGGCCGGCGCGGCGATCCCGGGCGACATGCAGGGGCGCTCCCTCGCGCCGCTGCTGCGCGGCCAGGCGCCCGACGACTGGCGCACGTCGATCTACTACCACTACTACGAGTTCCCCAGCATCCACCGGGTCGCGCGGCACTACGGCATCCGCACCGAGCGCTACAAGCTGATCCGCTACTACCAGTTCGGCGAGTGGGAGCTGTTCGACCTGCTCGCGGATCCCGATGAGCTACGCAACGTCCACGGAGACCCGGCCTACGATCGCGTGACCGCAGGCCTCATGCGGCAGCTCGAGGACCTGCGCGTCGGCTACGACGACGACAGCGACGTGTCCGTCATGCCCGCCGACTGGCAGGCGGAGTTCCGGGCAGGCCGCTAGGCGACCCCGTTGGGGCCGCCTACGCCTCCTTCGGAGGCGTGAGTGTTGTTTGGCGCCACACCTG
>JAQBVH010000415.1 GCA_027623615.1 Planctomycetota bacterium
GCATCGCATCCCGTACGAACCGTCGATAATGCCCCATCAGAGTGAATCACACCACTAGCTGCGCCACGGCCGGTCCTCGTGCACGTGGACGGCGCCCGGGATCAGAGCGGGCTGCGCTCGTCCGGGTCCGTGTAGGACCGGGCCAGACCCGAGCGCCCCCGAGGCGAGTCATGGTGGGGAGCGTGCACGCCATCCAGCGCGGGCCCGTCCCGCCCGGACTACTCGATCCCGAGGATCGCGAAGCGCAGCCGGTCCTGGGCCTCGGTCGATTCGGCGCGGACGGTAATCTCGAAGTGTCGGGAGCGGCCGTGGCCGACCTCGCCCGCCTCGAGCCCCAAGCGCGCGAGGTACATCTCGACGGGCAGCGCCTGCTCCCCCCGGACATGCCGCTGGAAGAAGCGTCGCATGCCGCCGCCACCCAGGCGCTCCGCGACCTTCTCGAGGTCGCCGAGGCCGTAGGGCCGCTCGAGGTCGTACTCGCCCATCAAGGTGCCGAAGTAGTCCTCGAGGGCCACCTCGCCCTTGGTCGCCTGGCGCAGCTCGAGGTCGAGCAGCAGTCCCATCCACATCCCGCCCGCGTAGATCAGATCGACGTGGTCGTGCTTCTGGGCCCCGGCGTCGGCGAGGGAGAGCTCACCCTGCGCGCGTCGGTAGCGGGTGAGCTGATGCCCCAGGAGGGCGAGCAGCTCCGCGTCGTCCGCGAGCCCCGAGCGTCCGAGCAGCAGCGCCGCCACGTAGTCGGTCACCCCCTCGGCGAACCACTCGCAGCGCAGGTCCTTGCGGCGCAGGGTGACGCCGTTCCACATGTGCACGAGCTCGTGCACGAGGGTGTAGCGCCACATGTGGTCGTACGGCGTCCCCGGCGAGAACTGCAGCACGAGGCTCATCGCCCCGACCCGGGCGGAGCCGCCAGTGCCCCTACCCCGGTTGGCGACCAACAGGTACCGCGCGGCGGGGACGTGCCCGAAGAGGATCTCCGCCTCGTCCGCAGCCCGCATCAGAGCGTCCGCCAGCTCGTCGATGTGGGGCGCGAGCTCCTCCCCCACGGCGATCACCCACTCGGCGCGCGCCGCGTCCACGACCACCTCGGTGTGCTCGCCGACGAGCACGACCGAGCGGCAGAGCTCGTCGTGATCGGCCACCGCGAACACCCAGGACTCACCGGCCACCGGCGGCCAGGCCGCGGAGACCGACCAGTCGTCGGGGATCTCGAACTCGACGAGCGCGTCCTCGAGCTCCGGCGGAGCGAGGAACAGGGCGCCGGTCGGGATGAAGACGCAGTCGTCCCTGAAGTACGGCACCTCGTCGATCCCGAAGCGGTGCTCGACCTTGCGATCGTGCTGGAGGTCGACCTTCCAGGTCAGCTGCAAGCCGCCCGCGTGCCTGCGCGACAGGCTCCAGCTGCCGTCCTTCTCGTGCTTCAGCTCGACCGGCTGGCCCGCGAGGTCGAACGCCCGCAGGTCCTGGAAGAAGGCGCTCCAGCGCCCCTCGACGGTCTCCGCACCCTCGGGGGAGATGCGCAGCTCCGCGCCGACCTTCGGCAGGGTGGCCTCGATGTGCACCACCCGGCGCCGGGCGCCCGAGAAGGCCACGCGATAGACGGCGGCGGAGTCGTCAGCGGCTCCCGCTGTGCTGGGGGCCGCGGCCAGGGCCGTGCAGAGAGAGAGGAGGGCGATCACCGGCGTGCTCTACAGCTCCGAGTCGGCCCAGTTGCGCGCGGGGACTCAGCCAATTGGCAGGGGCAATCGGAAGGTCGTGGGCACGCCGGCCAGGCGCTGACCTCAGTTGCTGCTCTCGACGGCCCGGAACGGGTGCACCCAGTTCGCCAGCGACTGCGCGCTGCGGGACTGGATCCAGACCTTGCCGCGGCCAGAGAAGCGCAGGAGCAGCTGGTCCCCGAAGAGGAACGAGCGGATCTTGCGGGCCCGGGTCAGGCGGTACTCCAGGCTCGGCTCCCAGGCGACGGCGTAGCCGTTGTCGACGATGTACTCGCCGTCGACCTCGACCTCCTGGATGTCTCCGTAGGCGGTGAAGAACATCAGGCCGGTGCCGGTCGTGCGCAGGATGAACAGGCCCTCGTTGAAGAAGCCGCGCAGGCCGTCGAACTTGGTGTCGCAGCTGACGCCCTGCTCCGAGGCCAGGTACGCGCCGCGCTGGAGGAACAGGTCTCCCTCGAGCTGGTGCGCGACCACGTCGCCGGCCGCGCCGGGCGCGAGCGCGATGCGCGCGCCGTCACCGGTGGCGGTGTAGGTGTTCTGAAAGAAGGACTCGCCCGACAGGAACTTGCGCTTGAGGCCCTTCAGCACGCCGCCGCGGGTCGAGGTCTTCACGTCGAGCGGACCTTCCATCCACGCCATCGCGCCGGACTCCGAGACGATGGTCTCGCCCGCGTCCAAACGCACGTCGAGGAGGCTGTAGCTCGGCTTGGCTTCGATCGTGTACTGCATCGTCGTGGACTCCTAGCGTCGGCGCGGCGGCAGGTGCTTGCCCAGCCGGCTGCCGAACTCCTTGGGGTTGTGGGACTGGACGAGCAGCTTGCCCTTGCCCCGGAACTGCAGCACGAAGCCCTCCCCGGCCAGGAAGGACTGGACCCAGGACTTCGAGGCCTTGGTCAGCTTGTAGGAAAGCCCCTCCTCGAAGGCGACCACGTGGCCGGTGTCGACGGTCAGCTCGCCGTCGACCTCGACCTCGGTCATGCGTCCGTAAGCGTTGACCAGGAGACTGCCGGCGCCGGTGACCTTGACGAAGAACAGGTTCTCGCCGCTGAAGATCCCCTTGAGGCCCTGGAACTGCAGGTCGGTCGACATCTGGGACTCGCAGCCCATGTAGCTGCCGCCGGTGCACATCCACCCCTGGCCGTCCACCACCTGGATCTCGCGCACCTCGCCCTGGAGCGTCGGCGCGAGGCCAACCTCTCCGGGCGAGTTGTCGAGCAGGCGGTACTTGGCCATGAAGAAGCTGTCGCCGGAGAGCATGCGCTTGAGGCCGCCGAGCACCCCGGCGCCCTTGCCCTTGGGCTTGTGAGACACGTCGACGTCGACGTTGCTCGAGGCGCGGAACATCGCGCCCGCGTCGGACTGGAACTGGTCGCCCGGCTCCAGGTGGACGAGCGCCGAGTAGAAGGCGCCGTTGGGGAGGATCTCGATGTTCATCAGCCGACGCAGAAGGGGGACAGCCAGCCAGCGGTGGCGGGCAGGTTGCGGGACTGCAGCCAGATCTTGCCCTGGCCACGGAACTTCATCGTCAGCCCCTCGCCGGAGAACAGGGTGCTCTTGAGGCCCCCCATGCCGCCGATCGAGTACTCGATGCCCGGCTCCCAGCCGACCACGTGGCCGGTGTCGACCGTGAGCTCGCCGTCGAGGTCGCGCTCCATCACCGCGCCGTAGGCGTTGAACCACAGGTCGCCCGTGCCCAGCGCGCGCAGCAGGAACGCGCCCTCGCCGCTGAAGAGGGCGCGGAAGCCGCCGAAGCGGGTCTTCAGGGTCACCCCGGGCGTGCACGCCAGGAAGCTGCCCGCGGTGAGGAAGAGCTCGTCCCCGTCGAGGCGCCGATGGCAGACCGTGCCGGGCAGCGAGGGCGACAGCGCCAGCTCACCGCCCGATGCGCCCCCGTACTCACCGACGAAGAGCGACTCACCGCCGAACACCTTGCGCATCAAGCCGGACAGGATGCCGCCCATGATGCGGCTGCGCATGTCCATGCTGGTGGTCATGCGGCTCATCGCGCCGCCTTCGATAAGAATGGTCTCCCCGGCACCGAGGTCGACCTTGAGCTCCCCGTAGTCGGGGTTGCCGAGAACCTGAACGTCCATGCGCCACAGGGTAGAGACTCGGCCCCCCACTGCGGGCACCCAGTTCTGGGATTCGCGACGCGCCGCTCAGGGCAGATAGCGACACAGCCGCTTCGAGAGCTGGCGCGTCATCCACTCGGGCAGCCGGCGCCAGGTGTCCTGCAGGATCTTGGTCTTGGGATTCGACGGGTTGAGACTCGGCGGGGCCTTGTCCTTCACGAGCAGGAACCGGTAATGCAGGTCCGCCGCCTGGAAGCCCTGCCGCTCCTTGAAGCTGAAGGCGCCCGAGTCCTTGCGGCTGCGGCCGAAGTCGAAGTGGGTGTAGCCCCGCTCGATGCACCATTCCTGCAGGGCCAGGTACATGAAGTTGCTGGCGGAGTAGTCCCTGTCCACGCCCTCGCCCGTGCCCGAGTAGTAAGCGCACAGGCTGCCCTCGTGGGCGAACGACATCACGGCCGCCAGTGGCTCGGACCCGCGGCGGACCAGGTGCACGAAGACCTGGCCCCGGTTCTCGTCGATCAGGGCCTGGAAGAAGCTCGCGGGCAGGCTCGGCGAACCCAGGCTGTGCTTGTTGCGGTGGAACAGTCGCACG
>JAQBVH010000416.1 GCA_027623615.1 Planctomycetota bacterium
GGGCTGGCGCAGCCCTGCCACGGTCGCGTAGCCCTCTTCGGGGAGCTGGCCCACGAGGGCCGCAAGGTCCTGGTGCCCCCCGCTCGGCGCAACGTCGGCATGCTGTTCCAGAACGGCGCGCTCTGGCCCCACATGAGCGTGCGCAAGACCCTGAACTTCGTGATGAAGCAGGCCAAGGTGCCCGCCGCCGAGCGCAAGCAACGCAGCGCGCGGCTCTTGGAACTGGTCGAGCTCACCGGCAAGGAGAAGCGCAAGCCCGGCACCCTCTCGGGCGGCGAGGCCCAGCGCCTGGCGATCGCGCGCGCCCTCGCCGGTCAACCGCGCATCCTGCTACTTGACGAACCCCTGGGTCCGCTCGACGCTGAGCTGCGCAGCGACCTGCTCGATCGCCTCGCGGCGGTCCAGGCCGAGCTCGAGCTGACGGTCCTGCACGTCACCCACGATCCGGCCGAGGCCGAGCGCGTCGCCGGACGCACCCTGCGCCTCGAGGCCGGACACCTGACCCAGGAGCACCACCATGAATAGCGTCCTCCCGCGCGTCCTGATCGGGCTCGTGGCCCTGGGCGGAGCCCTGTGGTTGGGCGGCGCGCTGCTCGAGCCGAGCGCTCCGCCTGCCCAGCAGCGGCGCTGGACCAGCTCGCAGGACTGCCAGGAGTGCCACGCCGAGGTGTACGCCGAGTGGGAGGACTCCTGGCACGCCAAGGCCTACATCGACCCGGACGTCCGCGAGCAGTCGAAGGAGTTCTCGAACACCGACTGCATCGACTGCCACGCCCCCAAGCCCGTGTTCGTGACCGGCGTCGGCAAGCGGGTGCTCCCACGGGCCGATCGACGTCACGAGGGGGTCGACTGCCTCTCCTGCCACCTCCTGCCGAACGGCGACATCGCCGGCACGATCACCAGCCCCAGCGCCCCCTGCCGACCGGTCGCCACCGTCGACCTGCAGCGGGTCGACTACTGCGGGGTCTGCCACAACCAGCACAAGACGGTCGACCAGTGGCGCGCGACCCACTACGCCGAGGAGGGCACGGGCTGCGTCGAGTGCCACATGCCCCATCGGGACGGGGACGTCAACAAGGGGCGCTACCACCAGATGGCGGGCGGTCATGACCTGGGCCTGATCCAGGGCGCTATCTCCCTGCGGGCGCGGCGGGTGGCAGGCGCGGTCAAGATCGAGGTCGAGAACCACAGCGTCGGCCACGCCTACCCGACCGACGAGCGCTCCCGAGCCTCCGACGTCTGGTGGCGCCCGGTGGACAGCGAGGACTGGCACCACCTGTATCGCATCCGCGACCCCTACCGCTACGAGAGCGACATCCCGCGCACCCTGCTCGACGCGGGCGAGACCAAGGTGTTGGTCCTGGACGACCCGGCCGCGAGCCAGGCGATCGAGGTGATGCTCGTCTACAAGCTCAGCCCCTACTACCGCCGGCCGGACACGGGGGAGCCCATCTCGACCAGCGAGGTCGTGGACCCGCTGATAGACAGCCAGGAAGTCCATCGGGTACTGGTACCGGAGTGAAGCGCCTCCTCCTCTGCCTGCTCCCGCTCTGCGCCTGCGGCGGAGGGACCGAGACGGCTGGCACGGACACCGTCGAGCCCTTTGCGCTGTCACCGGTCGTCGCCGAGCGCCTGGCGCAGCTCGAGGCCGAGGTGCCGACCCCGGACACGGCGCAGCCATTGGACCAGGACCGACTCGAGGACCTGAGCGGTCTGCTCGAGGTCGTCGCCGAAGGCGACCCGGGCTTCACCGAGATCGCCTTGACCGAGGTGCGTGAAGCCTTCGGGCCTGGCGCCATCCCCCATCTGGCCGCGGCGCTGCGCGACCCGAACCGTGACTGGCAGAAGCGCTCCGCCGCCGCGAGCCTGCTGGCCGGCCTCGATCATCGCCAGGCCACCGAGCACCTGCTCGCCGCGCTCGAAGGCGCCCCCGAGGCCTGGCTGCGACAGCATGCTGCCTTCCACCTGTCCACGACCAGCGCCGACTGGGTCGTGCCCAGGCTCATCAAGCGGCTGAAGTACGAGAACGACCACGAGACGTTCATCTGGCTCGCGGTCACCCTCGCGCACTTCCACAACTACGCCGGCCTCGACGCCCTGTTCGACCTGGCGGTCCGCGGCCAGACCGACAGCGTGCGCACCCAGGCCCAGGCCCAGCTGGACAGCTTGGCTCAGGCGGTGTCCCTCTCGCCCGAGGAGCTGCGCCGCCGCTGGAACTCCGCAGACGCGCGCCAGCTCCCGCAGCCCACGCCCTCACCCGCCCTGCACCTCGAGCTCTGGCGCCTGGTGCAGGCGATGAACGACGACACGATCCAGCTGCGCGGCGTCGACGACGCGCGCTACGTGCTCTCGCGTCTCGGCCCCTGGGCAGCGGCCGAGGTCTCGCGCGCCCTCGCTGACGATGACTTCCACGTGCGGTTGCACTCCGCCCAGGTGCTCGAGCGCATGGGCGCCCGGGCCTACGCCAGCGGCCCCATGCTCCTGCGCGCCCTCGGGGAGCCGCTGCTCGCCCCCAACGTGGCCGAAGCCCTGGGCCGAGTCGGCTTCCCCGGTGCGCGTCCAGCCCTGGAGGAGCGCGCCGGCGTGGACCAGCCCCACGAGCTGCGGGTGGCCTGTGTGCGCGCCCTCGGCCGCCTGGGAATTCCGGACTCCCTGACGGTCGTCGAGGACGCCTTCGCTGACGGCAACCCCTCGGACCTGCGCATGGCGGCAGCGACCTCCCTCGTGCTGTTCGACCGGGGCGATGCGGCTGCCGCCTGGCTGACCGCCGAGATGACCGGCACGCACGACGCGCCCTCGGCGGAGCTGGCCCTCGAGACCTGGCTGGTGCGCGGGGTGGACCGAGGGCGAACCGGGTTCGATGGGGCGTTGACTGCGTGGCGCGCCGAGCTGGCCGCGCCCCCGGGAGTCACGCCGAGCCTCGCTCTGCTCGCGGAGCGACGCGCCAAGCGCGCTGCAGATTTGACGGCGCGCCTCACGGCCCTGCGCGGTGAGTCCTAGGGGTCAGCGCCTTGGTTGCAGACTCCGGACGGCCACACCGTGAGGTGTGGCGCCAGGCAGCACCCGCGCCTGAGCGCCTCCAGGTGCAGCTACGGACGACCGCTCGCGAACCAGTAGCCGAGCCACAAGTACTGGGGCATCCAGTGGGAGCAGGCAGCGAAGTCCTCGGCCCAGAGGTCCTCGCGCGCGAGCAGAGCGCGGGTCGCGGCTTCGAAGCGCTGCATGGCGGCCTCGTCCCCGCGGGCCCCGTCCCAGGCGCAGGGCCAGACGCGCGAGAGGAAGACGCCGAGCTGGTGCACCGTCGAGATCGTCACGCCCTCGGGCAGTCCTCCGACCGGGCCCGGGTCGTAGGTGGAGGGCCTGGCGTGCCTGCGGTCGTGCAGGGCGAGGATCGCCGGCATCCAGAGGAAGTCCCAGTCGTGGCTGGTCGAGATCTCCTCGATGGCCTCTCGCTGGGGTTCGAGCCTGTCCTCGATCAGGGCCGCCACGCGCCCATCGGCGCCTTCGGTCACGGGGCCCGCCAGCTGGACGAGGTACAGCGTGAAGAGCCACGACCGATAGAAGCCGCAGAAGGGGTTGTCGCGGAACCCGTCCGGGAACTTGGACTCCTCGAGGTGCTCCAGCAAGCGCGACTCGACGGCGACCCTGGCGGTGTGCACCGCCGCCTGATCCGCTCCCTCGTGTCGCGCCAGCTCGCTGAGCAACATCAGGAACCACGCCTCGTCGTAGGGGAAGGTGATCGTGCGCGAGGTGTTGCGCTCGGCGAGCAGCTCGACCTCCTTGCGCAGCCCCGGGCCACCGAGGCGCCCGAGGACGAACGCGGCGAGCTCCTCCTCGCCGGAGACGCGCGCGTGGGTCAGCAGCGCGAAGTGGGCGATGATGCACGAGTGCCAGTCGTACGAGCCGAGGAACAGGCTCTCGTTCCCGTGTTGCCCCGTCCAGCTGTTGTGCGGTTCCTTGACGTCGATCCCCGCGCGCATCAACCCGAGCAGCCGCGGTAGCGCCACGCGCAGGTCCTCGGCCAGGTCCGGCGCCTCGTGCCGCACCCGCGGCGCCTTGGGAGTGGCCGCGTCCTGGTCGTCCAAGGGTGCGTGCAACGCTGGAGGCACTGCGCAGGTCAGGCTCAGGAGGAGTGCGGGGGTCGGCATCACCTCACCATAGTGACAACCCCCCGCGAGGTGACGAAACGGCGTCCGAGCTTATGAGGAGCTAGTCTGGTCTAGGTTCTAGGTACTAGGTACTAGGACCCCGCGAACACGATCAGGTCCCGCGGAACCGTCACCGGGAGCAGCACGATGTCCAGCGCCACCGGCAGCAGCATGATGGCCACCAGGACCAGCGCACCCTCGGGGCTGTCGGCGAGGTCCTCGGCGGGCGC
>JAQBVH010000417.1 GCA_027623615.1 Planctomycetota bacterium
AGCTCCTGGGCGAGCGCTGGGAGATCGAGGTCACGCTCACCCGCCGGGACGCGATGGGCTTTCGCCTGCTGCTGGGTCGCCAGGCCCTACGCGATCGGCTGCTCGTCGATCCGGGGCGCTCGTTCGTGAACGGCCGGCGCATCAAGGGCTCACGCCGCGTGAGAGAATCCAGCCCCCGGGGCTGACCATGAGAATCGCCATCCTCTCCCGCAAGTCCAGCCTCTACTCCACGCGACGACTCGTGGAAGCCGCCGAGGCCGCGGGCCACGAGGCGCTGGTCGTGGACTACCTGCGCTGCATCATCAACATCGCCACGCACCGCCCCCAGGTGATCTACCTGGGCAAGCCGCTCGAGGTCGACGCGGTCATCCCGCGCATCGGGGCCTCGAAGACGTTCTACGGGACGGCCGTCGTGCGGCAGTTCGAGATGATGGGCGTGTTCTCGCTGAACGAGTCGCAGGCCATCACCCGCTCCCGGGACAAGCTCCGCGCCTTGCAGCTCCTCTCGCGCAGCGGGATCGGCCTGCCGGTGACCGGCTTCGCCCACTCGACGAAGGACGTCGAGGGGGTCGTCGACATGGTGGGCGGCGCGCCCCTCGTCGTGAAGCTCCTGGAGGGCACCCAGGGGATCGGCGTCGTGCTCTGCGAGACGAACAAGGCCGCCGAGTCGGTGATCGAGGCCTTCCGCGGCCTCGACGCGAACATCCTCGTCCAGGAGTTCATCAAGGAGGCGCGCGGCGCGGACATCCGCGTCTTCGTCGTCGGCGACAAGGTCGTGGCGGCGATGAAGCGCCAGGGCGCCCCCGGAGAGTTCCGCTCCAACCTCCACCGCGGCGGCTCAGCCAAGCCAATCAAGATCACGCCGGAAGAACGCAGCACCGCGGTCCGCTCGGCCAAGACCATGAGGCTGCGTACCTGCGGCGTGGACCTGCTCCGCTCGAACCACGGCCCGGTGGTGATGGAAGTCAACTCCTCGCCTGGCCTGGAGGGCATCGAACAATCCACTGGGAAGGACGTCGCGGGTGAGATCATCCAGTACATCGAGAAGCACGCGGGCCAGAACAAGACCCGCGAGCGCTTCAAGGGCTGACGGTTGACGACCCGCGCGAACTCGCAGCTCGGCGGCGCGCGCCCGGCGAGTGATTCTTGGCGACGGTCGAACTGCTGCGTCGGGCGGGAAACCTCGAATTGGACCGAGCCTCGCGTGCGGACGTAACCCCGGCGTACCTCCACGAGTACACTCCCGGCCCTCCTGAGGATCGCCGTCGCCTACAACAGGGTCAGCCAGCGGGTCATCAACAAGTTTGGTGCTCCGAACCAGGAGAAGTACGGTCTCAAGAACATCAAGCGCATCACCGACGCCCTCAAGGCTGGGGGGCACCTGGTCATGGCCTTCGAGGGTGACAAGGACCTGATCGACCGGCTCGAGGAGTTCATGCCCCGCGTACTCGCCGGCGAGCGCCCTGGTCTGGTCTGCAACCTCGCGTACGGCCTCCAGGGGCGGGTGTCCGTGCTCGAGTCGTAGAGGTCGACCAGCTCGACATCACCAGAGCTCGTGTTCCATTCACCCGCGAAGAAGGCCACGTCTCCCACCACAGCGGAGGCGAGGTCACCGCGCTCCAAGCTGAGGCTGTCCGTCCACCGCTGGGCGTGGGCGACACCGGGAACGAGGATGGCGAACGCGAGGGGCGCGAGGTAGCGGCGCGTCCTCGCAGATTGCCCGAGGTCGGGGTGCTGGGATGGTGAAGATCCAGGTTGCGCTGCATCGAATCGATCTCTCCCTCAGTAGCTGGATCGACCAACTCCAAGCGCGCGCTGCGGCGCTTGACGTCGTAGGGCAAGCGCGCCCGAACGCTCCGACGCTCGGAGAGCCGACGCGCGAGTCCAAGCTCGAGGCGCCAGAAGTCGAGGCTGACGTCGTGGCGATGCCGCGGCACGGTGACGACCTGCCCCGTGCCCGAAAGGCCGTTGGTCTCGAAGTGCCCGCCCTCGAAGTCGAGGCCGTGCTGCACGGTGACGGTCAATGCCAGCGGACCGATCTCAGAGACCAGACCGGCCTCCATGACCCCCGATCTCGGGATCGTGGGGTTACTTCATGACGGTCACGTCTGCCCGAGCACGGGCGCTGCGGCGACCAGGGCCATCAGCGCGATCCTCGTGCGGGCGATCATCACATTGCTGCCGATCAGCGCTGCTCGTGCACGACCACCTCGAAGGGCGGCTTGTCGTACACCAGCTCGAGCTCTGCATGCTTGGGCGTGTGCTCCAACGGAGCACCGGCGCCGCCGCCTCAGCCGTAGCGCAGGTCGCCCTTGGCTACCGACTTCCCGTCCGCATCCAGCAAGCGATAGCCGAGCGGGATGCGTCGACCAGCCTTGTAGACCGAGAGGCCCGCGTGGCCGTCCCCCATCACGGCGACGTTGACGCGCTTGGCCGTCTGGTTCAGGGACAGATGCACGCGCTGGTCGATCTCGAGCTCGAGGGTCTCGCCTGCGACCACCTCGATCTCGCGTAGCTTCGGCTTGGTCGCGGACAGGTGCCAGGCGGTGCCGTCGTCGGCGGTCGCGAGGACCCGGTAGCCGGTCAGGTGGTAGGTGCCCACGGGCAAGGCGCGTCCGCGGTCCTCGCCCGCCTCACCTTCCCAGGAGAGGCGCACGTGCTCGCCGTCCTCGTTCACCAGCAGGATGGCTCCGCGCTGGAGGTCGGTCTCGACCAGCCCCTCTCCCTCAGCCAGCTGCTTCGGCGCGCGGCCCACGACCTGCGGAAGGCTCACCGGCTTGCTCTCGAACCACTTCGCGAAGGCCACCCGGGCCTCCTTCGACTGGTTGCTTCACGCCGTGTCGGCGAGCTGGGTGATCCAGGCCCGATCCACAGCGAAGCTCGTGTCCGGCGCCTGGTGGCAGCTCGCGCAGTTCGAGGAGAACAGCGCGCCGAGCTGCTTCGCGGTCGGCGCAGCCTGGTCGTCGTCGAACGCGGCGGCGCGGAGGAGGGCTGGCGCCAGGAGACCGAAGACGAGGGTGGTTCGCAGCATGAGGGTGACTCCTGACTCGGAGGTAGGACCTCCTGAGAATAGGAGCCGTGGCGGGTCTGGACGTCCCCTGAGCTTGGATTCCGAGACGAGTGTCGACCTCGCGGGTGGTACGGCCTATTCCCCGGTCCGTTCCCCAGCGAGGTAGGTGCCGCTGCGCTGCTCGTCGACGGCGCCGTCCTCGTCCCAGAAGGTCCAGGCGCCGACCCGCTGACCGTCGGCGTAGGTCCCCTCGGAGGCCTTCCGACCACCCGGATGGTAGAAGCTCCAGGCGCCTGTTCGCCGTCCTGCGCTGTAGTCGCCCCGCCACTCGACCTGGCCGTCCGGGAAGCGGCGCTCGGCCGCGCCCTCGAGCTTGCCGGACGCGTAGGCGAGGCGCGACGCGAGCTCCCCACCCGGGTGGTGCAGGACCCAGACGCCGTGGCGCTCACCCGCCGCGAAGGACCCCTCGGAGGCCACCCCACCGCCCTCGTGATAATCCACCCAGCGCAGCTCGGGGCGACCCGCGTCATAGGTGCCCTCGCGGCGCAAGCTGCCGTCGCGCCACCACTCGCGCCACCGTCCCTGGCGCTGGTCTTCGACGAACTCACCTTGCTGCTGCAGCCCGCCGGCTGCATAGCGCCAGGTCCACTTGCCCGTGCGCGCGCCAGCCTTCCAGGTGCCCCTGCAGCGCTCTTCGCCGGAGGGGTAGGTGTGCACCCACTCGCCCTCGCGCAGACCGTCCTTCCACGCGCCGCGGGCGAGCAGCTGCCCCTCCCGGTCCCGCTCCTCACTCGGACCGTCGGGCCGCACGAGGGCGGCGACGGGACCGAGCACGCCGCCGCCGGAGAGCAGGTGGTCCTCGAGCACACCGGCCACGACCTGGTGGCCGATCAGGTTGATGTGCATGTCGCGTTCCCAGTAGCAAGGACGCTCCTCGGCCAGGAGCGCCGGCGTCAGGTCGAGGACCTGGACGCCCAGTCGGTCCGCCAGCTCGAAGAAGCGCTCGCGCAGGCGGCGGCTCACGAAGAGGTCGGCCTCGTCGAGGTCGAGCGCCTGCAGGGCTTGGTCCCGGATCCCGTCCACGGTCGGCCCCCCCACCTCCCAGGCGGGCGGCAACCAGGTCACGACCAGGCGGAGTCTTGCGCGCGGCAGGTGTCGACGATGCGCGACAGGGCGGCGTCTGCGCCGTCCAGGGCGACCTCGAACTCGGAGGGGTGCTCCTGGAAGAAGACCACCTGCGCGAGCGTCTGCGCGAGGAACGAGCTCGACACGTCCTTCGCCTTGTCGATGCGGTCCCAGTAGTCCGTGCGCCGCACAGGGGGCGTCGTGCCGCGCAGGTAGTGGTGCGGGCGCAGGACCTCGA
>JAQBVH010000418.1 GCA_027623615.1 Planctomycetota bacterium
CCCGAAACTGGAACCCCACGTCCCAATTGGATCGCCTCCGGTTCCGGGGCGGTCTGAGGGTCCGTAGAATGCCGGGCTTCATGGACCTCCTCCTGGCCTCTGGGAACGCGAAGAAAGCGGGCGAGCTACGTGCTCTGCTCGCCGCCGCGGAGGTCCAGATCCTCTCCCCCGCCGACGTGGGTGGGCTGCCCGAGGTCGACGAGGACCAGGACTCCTTCGCCGGCAACGCGCGCAAGAAGGCCGAGAGCGGCGCCAAGGCCAGCGGGCGCTGGTGCCTGGCCGACGACTCGGGCCTGTGCGTCGACGCCCTCGACGGGGCCCCGGGCATCTACTCGGCGCGCTTCGCCGGGACCCACGGGGACGATGCGGGGAACAACGCCAAGCTCCTGCACGAGCTAGGGGACGTCCCCGCCGAGGAGCGCGGCGCGCGCTTCGTGTGCGCCGTCGCCCTGGCCGATCCGAGCGGCGCCATCCAGGCGGTCTTCGAGGGCGAAGTCCACGGCCGCATCCTCGACGCCCCGCGCGGCGCGGGCGGCTTCGGGTACGACCCTCTCTTCCAGTTCACCGAGCCCGACCACCCCCAAACGGGCCGCGGCTTCGCCGAGCTCTCCCAGGCCGAGAAGGCCGACATCAGCCACCGTGGGCGCGCTCTGCGCCAACTGGCCGAGCACCTCGCCACATGGACCCCAAGCTGATCCGCAACTTCTCGATCATCGCGCACATCGACCACGGGAAATCCACGCTGGCCGATCGGATACTCGAGATCACCGGCACCGTCCAGCACCGGGAGATGAAGGCCCAGTTCCTGGACGACATGGAGCTGGAGCGCGAGCGTGGGATCACGATCAAGGCGCGCGCCGTCACGGTCTATCACCATAAGGACGGGAAGCGTTACCAGCTCAACCTGATCGACACGCCCGGCCACGTGGACTTCCACTACGAGGTCGAGAAGTCCCTGCAGGCCTGCGAGGGCGCGGTCCTGCTGGTCGACGCCTCCCAGGGCGTCGAGGCCCAGACGGTCGCCAATGCCTACCTCGCGATCGAGGCCGGCCACGAGATCATCCCGGTCCTCAACAAGATCGACCTTGCGCACGCGCGGCCCGAGGAGGTCGCAGAGGAGATCGAGAGCAGCCTCGCGATCGAAGCCACCGACGCGATCGCGATCTCGGCCAAGACCGGCGTGAACGTGGACCAGGTGCTCGACCGGATCGTCGACCAGATCCCGCCGCCCGCCGGCGACCCCAGCGCGCCCCTGCGCGCGCTGATCTTCGACGCGGTCTACGACGAGTACCGAGGCATCATCGTCTACCTGCGGGTGGTCGACGGCGCGATCAAGAAGAAGGATCGCATCCGCATGAAGAGCATGGGCAAGGTGTACGAGACCGTGGAGCTCGGACGCTTCTCGCCGAAGATGGTCGCCTGCGACGCCCTGTACACCGGCGAGGTGGGCTACTTCGTCTCGAACATCAAGCAACTGGGCGACGTGCGTGTGGGCGATACCCTCGTGCTCGACAAGGGTCCTGACGTGGAGTTGTTGCCGGGCTACGCCGAGCCCCAGCATATGGTCTACGCGGACTTCTATCCGACCAGCCCCGGCGACTACGAGGGCATGCGCGACGCCCTCGAGACCTTGTGCCTGTCGGACTCGTCTCTCAACTTCGAGCCGGTCACCTCCGACGCGCTCGGGTTCGGGTTCCGCTGCGGCTTCCTCGGCCTGCTGCACATGGAGATCATCCAGCAGCGGCTCGAGCGCGAGCACGACATGGACATGATCCAGACGGCGCCGTCCGTCACCTACCAGACCCTGAACATGAACGGGGAGGAGGCCTGGATCCACTCCCCCGGCGCGCTGCCTCCGCCCGATCACTACGAGGAGCTGCGCGAACCGATCGCGAGGGTCACGATGCTCGTGCCGACCGAGTTCATCGGTCCGGTGATGACGATCAGCACCGATCACCGCGGTGTGTTCGTGCGCCAGGAGCACCTGTCGGCCGTGCGCGTGCAGCTCGTGTTCGACATCCCCCTGGCCGAGATCATGTACGACTTCTACGACAAGCTGAAGTCGTGCACGCGCGGGTTCGGGACCCTCAACTACGAGGTCACCTGCTACAAGGCGGACAACCTGGTCAAGCTCAAGATCCTGGTCAACGGCAAGGAGGTCGACGCGTTGTCCTCGATCGTGCACCAGTCGCGCGCGGACACGCGCGGGCGCGCTGTGATCAAGAAGCTGCGTAAGGAGATCCCGCGCCATATGTTCGAGGTGCGCCTCCAGGCCGCGGTCGGCTCGAAGATCCTGGCGCGGGAGAACATCTCCGCCCTGCGCAAGGACGTGACCGCCAAGTGCTACGGCGGTGACATCTCGCGCAAGCGCAAGCTGCTCGAGAAGCAGAAGAAGGGCAAGCGCCGCATGCGCCAGGTCGGCGACGTCGACATCCCGCAGAAGGCCTTCCTCTCCGTCCTCGGAGACGAGAGCAAGTAGTGACCGCCCGCCGCTTCCATCCCTGGCGGGACAACCTCGAGGCCGTGACGATGGCCTTGGTGGTGGCGGTGCTGTTCAAGTACTTCGTCGTCGAGGCCTACAAGATCCCCACCGGGTCGATGCAGCCGACCCTGTTCGGCTGGCAGAACGAGGATGGCGGCGGCATCTACGACCGGATCCTGGTCGACAAGGCCTCCTACCACTGGCGCGACCCCGAGCGCTTCGAGGTGTGTGTCTTCCGCTATCCCCTCGATCGGTCGAAGAACTTCATCAAGCGCCTGTGGGGCTTGCCCGGTGATCGCCTGCGCATTCGCCACGGGGACGTGTGGTGCCGACGCTCCGATGCCGAACCCTGGGCAATCCTGCGCCGGCCGCCGTCTGTGCTCAGCTCGACCTGGCTCGAGGTGCGCGACGACGGTCGCTGGGCCTTCGGTCCCGGCACCTGGGAGGAGCAGGGTGGCGACCTGGTCGCAGCCGAAGCCGGCCTGGCCAGCTTCCCCGAGGGCGAGCACTCCGTCCGCGACAACTACACCGACGGCTACCCGCCCAAGCTGGGCGAGCTGATCGCAGCCCAACGCTCGCTGCCCGGAAACAGCCACTCCGTCGGCGACCTGCGGCTGCGGGTGCGCCTCACGCCCGAGGCGGACTGCGAGGAGGTTCGCCTCCAGCTGCACGAGGGGACCCGGCGCTACACGGCCGTTCTACCCGGACCGGCCGCGCCGGAGGGTAGCCCCATCCTCCTGCGGCTCAGCGACACGACCCACCGCCTCGACCCGCAGGAGCTCGAGGGCGCGCCACCCGCATTGCGAGCAGGAACGGAGGCCCTGGTCGTGTTCGAGAACCTCGACGACGTCCTCACGCTCCACGTTGGCGATCAGGAGCTGCGCTTGGCGGTCGAACCCGCCCGGGACCAGCGCTCGCGGGTCGTGCTCGAGACGGTGGGCGGCGGCGCGCGCTTCGCGGACACCAGCCTCTGGCGCGACATCTACTACACGACCGCGGACGCGACCCACGAGGAGTTCCAGATTCCCGAGGGGCATTACTTCATGCTCGGGGACAACACCCTCGACTCGCGGGACAGCCGTAGCTGGCGACTGAAAGGCTACAAGGTCGATGGCGAACGGCTACGCGGCAGCGGCTACGACGGCGACGAGCTGAATCCCCAGGTCCAGGACGGGCTGTGCTTCTACAGGGACGAGTACGGGGAGCGTCACGTCTTCCCGGTTGGCGCTGAGCAGATCGTGCCGCTGGACGCCCCCTTCGTCCCGCGGCAGATGATCGCCGGCCGCGCGCTGCTCGTATTCTGGCCCTACGCCCCCAGCCTCGACGTCTACCGGCTGGGCTGGATCCGCTAAGGTGTGCGCCTCGTGAGTGACGCAGCCGAAAAGGCCGGCGAAGAGGCCGGGAAGAGGAACCGCCCCTGGCGCGACAACATCGAGGCCTTCACGGTCTCGATCATCGTCATCGTCCTCTTCAAGTACTTCATCCTCGAGGCCTACAAGATCCCGACCGGGTCGATGCAGCCGACCCTGATGGGTTGGACCCCGTCGGCGCGCGTCGTGCAGCAGACCGGCAAGGCCGGCGGCCTCCACGACCGCGTCCTCGTCGACAAGCTGTCCTTCCACTTCCGCGACCCTGAGCGCTGGGAGGTGGTCGTCTTCAAGTACCCACTCGACCGCTCGAAGAACTTCATCAAGCGCATCGTGGGCATGCCGAACGAGGAGCTCGAGGTGCGCGGCGGCGACCTCTACGCCGGGCCCCGCGGTGGAGAGTTGAAGGTGCTGCGTCGCCCGCGCAGCGTGCTCGAGTCGATGCTGTTGCCCCTCGAGACCGAGGGCAAGTGGAAGCTCGAGTCCGGCGACTGGACCGCCAAGAACGGGAGCATCGG
>JAQBVH010000419.1 GCA_027623615.1 Planctomycetota bacterium
GGTGGAGCCTTACGTCTCGAGGTCCGGGGTCTCGATCGAGAGCACCTTGACCTCCAGAATTCCCGAGGGCAACTCGACCTCGGCCTTGGCCCCGACGGAGTGACCGAGGAGACCGTCCGCCAGGGGGGCGCGGTAGGAGACGACCTGCGTCCCCTTCCAGGTGTCCTCGTCCCACGGGCCAAGGATGATGATCGAGAACTCCTCGCCCGACACGGTCTCCATGTAGCCGACCTTGGCTCCGGGACAGATCTTCCCCTCGGGCAGGGCAGCTTCCTCGATCAGGTCGGCGCTGCGCAGCTCCTCTTCCATCGCCATGGCGCGGCTCGTCAGGTTGCGCTGCTCCTCCATGGCAGCCTCCCACTCGGAGTTCTCCGAGAGGTCGCCGAACGACGCGGCGCGGCCGATGGCCTCCTGGTTCTCGGGGATCTTGACCTCGCGCAGCTCGCGCAGCTCGCTGGAGCGCTTCTCGAGACCGCGCTTGGTCGTCCAGATCGCGTTCGACTCCCAGAAGTAGCCGGTCTGGCCCGCGAAGAAGTGGCGGTCGAAGTTGAGGGAGATGTCGGTGACCAGGTGGTCGATCTCCGAGTCCGCGCCGCGCTGCACAGTCAGGTTCGCGCTACGCAGTGCGCCCGCGTCAGCCTTCGACAGGAGTCGGCGCAGGAGCGGATCGTCACCCTTGGTCAGGACATCGGTCAGCTTGGTCGAGACCCGGGTCAGGTGCGGGTTGCCGCGTCGACCTTCGCGCAGGTGATTGGCCAAGTTGAGCAGGGCCTGCGCGCGCTGGGCGGGGGTGGGGAAGCCCTCCATCTCCTCGCCCTTCTCGAACATCGCCGCGAGTTGAACGAGCAGCGCCGGGGCACGCCGCGGACGGGCGAGCAGGCCGTCGTAGTGCTCGAGCAGCTGGGCCTCGAGCCCGGCGGAGGCGATCCGGTCGATCAGCGGACGGACCTGGCCGTTGGCGCAGTGCTGCAGGTGCGGCACGACGGCGTACAGCCAGTCCTCGCCGAAGAGCTCCGGCAGGATATCGACGGCGCGCTCCTGGTCCTTGACGGTTGGCAGCGCCTGGAAGAGCTTCCAGATCTCCGGCGGCTCGGCCGGGTCGGTCGGCTCCGGGGCGGCGATGACCTCCAGGAGGGTCGGAACCATCGCTTCGGGCGATTCTCCGCGTTCGGAGCGCAGGAGCAGCCACGCCGCCAGGCGGTCCTGGAGGGGCTCCATCTCGTCGGCGGCCCGCAGCTCGAGCTGCTCGAGGCCGACGACGACGAGGACCGGGTCCGGTGTCCCGACGAAGACCTCGCGCACCTTCGCCTGGATCTCGGCCAGGTTGCCGGTGCGCATGAGGATGCGCTTCAGGGCCACGGCCGGGTCCTTGGCTTCGAGGAGCAGGTGCACGACCGACTTCTGCGGCGTGCCGTGCACCTCGAACCACTCGCTCACCTCGGCTTGCTTGCGAGCCTTGCGCCACCATGCCGACCAGGCGCTACCCTCGACACCGATCTGCATCAGCGCGTTGCGGATCGCGGCGGTGGTCGCCTTGCCGTTGTGGACGAGCAGGATCGAGCGCATGACATCGAGCGGCTCCTTCTTGGCGCGCTTCTTGAGTCCTTCGCTGTCCCGGTACATCTGCGCGCGCAGGTCCTCCTCCGAGAGCGGGTCGAAGATCTCGACCGCGGCGTGCATCGGGAAGACGTCTTGCCTGCCGTTGAAGAAGCGCACGGTCAGCTCCGCCGCGGGCGGGTCGACCTTGAGCACCTCGCCCACGCCCCAGCCGCCGGGGTGGTTGACCAGGGTGCCCTTCTGGAACGTGATCAGCTTGCGGAAGCTCTTCCACGGCAGGCGCAGGTCCGGTGCGCCCTCGGCCAGGCCGGTCAGCTTGACGAACGGGGCATACCAGCTCTCCTCGGACCAGGCCTCGTCGGCCAGCCGCATCAGGTCACTGGCCAGCTCGCTCGGGCTGCCTCCCGCCACGAGCGCGGCGCCGAGGATGCGCGCTGCATCGCCCTGTCGGTCACCGGCCTCGAGCAGCTTGGCGTGCTCCTGGGCGAGGGCGAGGCAGCGCGACAGTCGCTTCTTGCTGCCGGCCAGATCCAGGGCCCGCATCACCTCGTCGATGGACAGCTCGGCCATCCGTGCGCGCCATTGGTCCTCGAGGGCTTGCCACTTCTCTTGGGTGACCAGGATGGGGAGGCTCATCGTGTGTACTTCTCGGCCGGCGCGGATCCGTGCTCGAAGCGGCCAAAATCGGCGGGCACGGCCGCGCCTCCGCCCAGACCGACTGGTCCGGTGCGGAGGCGCGAGGCAGCATTGTGCCGGGCCGGGCGCAGCGAATCCACCCCCGATGGCGACGTTAGTCCACAGCCAGGAGCGCGCCCTTCAAGTAGCGCGAGCGGGTGAAGTCCGGACGCTGGGGGTGGTCCGGGCCCGCGCCCAGGACCTCGAGCAGCCGCACCTCGCGCTCGGCCCGTCGCGCCGCCTGGAACACGATCCCCAGGAAAGTGGGCAGGTCGACGGCTCCGGAGCAGGAGAAGGTGGCCACCAGGCCCCCCTGGGCCACGACCTCGAACCCGAGGGTGTTCAGGTCGGCGTACTTGCGACGGCCTTGCTCGAGCTGGGCCTTGCCGCGGACCAGCTTGTGCGGGTCGAGGATGACCACATGGGGCCGACGCCCCTGCCCGCGGGCCTCGCGCAGGGTGTCGAAGGCGTCCTGGTGCCGGAACGTGATGTCGAGGCCGTTCCACTGCGCCGCGCGCTGGGCGCGGTCGAGGGCGACCTCGTCCAGGTCCACGGCCATCACGGAGCGGGCCCCGGCCCGGGCGGCGTGCAGGGCGAACCCACCGGCGTTGCAGAACAGATCGAGCACGTCCTTGCCGGCCGAGAGCTCTGCGACGCGGCGCCGGTTGTCGCGCTGATCGCAGAACCACCCGGTCTTGTGGCCCGTGCCGGGAGTGACGGGGAAGGCCAGGCCGTGCTCCGAGATGCGGATCTCACCGACGTCATTGTCCTCGCAAGCGTCGTCGGGGAACCCCTCCTGGGCCCGGGCGACCTTGGGGATGCTGTGCACGACGGGGACGCCCGGGTCGAGCTGACCGAGAGCCCAGGCGATGTCTTCGCGCAGATTCCAGAAGCCCAGGGCGTGGTGTTCGCAGACATACACCGGCCCGAGGCGATCGATGATCAGCCCGGAGAGGTCGTCCCCCTCGGCGTGGGCCAGCCGCCAGGTGTCCGTGACCTCGGGCAGCCGCAGGAGCTTCTTGCGCAGCCGCATGGCGCTCGCGAGGCGACGCTGGAGGAACGCCCGCGGCTGGTCTAGGGCCGAGCGCTTGCCCCGGTCGAGCAGGCGAACGCGGATGTCGCTGCGCCCGTTGTAGAGCCCGTGCCCCACGAATCTGCCGGACCAGTCGAGCACCGCCACCAGGGCGCCGTCCGCAGGAGTGTCCTGCCGCGGGACCTGACGTCCGAAGATCCAGGGGCCCTGGGGCAGGAGGTCGGTGTCGAGGCGTATCTCGGGGTGTTGCAAGACTGACGTGGGGGCGGGTTGCCGGGCGGTGCGGCGGCGCTAGGGGGGGCCTGCTCCCGATCTGCCCCTCTGGCGAAGCGAGGGGGCGGATCCGGAGGGGGCAAGAGGCTAACCTGTCCGGATCCGAGGAGCCGGACCCAACTGTCCCGACCCGATCGCTCATGTCGACGACCCTGAACCTCGCGCTGGCTGTCGCGCTCTCCCTCGCCGCCCAGGATCCGCCCGCCGCCGAGCAGGAGGCCGCTCCGCCCGCGCGCACCCACTACGCCCTGGTGGGGGCGACGGTGCACTCCATGGTCCCCGGGGAGGAGCCGGCCGTGCGCACTGTCGTCGTGAACGAGGGCCGGATCGAGGCCGTCCTCGCCCAGGACGTCGAGCTCCCGGAGGGGCTCGAGCGCCTCGACCTCGGCGGCTTGCACCTGACCCCGGGCTTGATCGACGGGCACGTCAACCACGACCTCGAGCACGACTCGCTCTACGTGTCGCGCGGGGTGACCCTGGTGCGGGACACGGGCAACCACGTCCACAACGTGTTGCAGTTTCGCCTGCCGGAGATCCGCGACCTGGCCCCCGGGCCCGACCTGTACATCTGCGGCCCCGCGCTCACCGGCCTCGACCAGGCCTCGACCACGGTCTGGGGTCTGCCCAATCCACGGGCGGCGAGCGAGGTCCTGCCCAGGAAGCTCGACGAGCTCGAGGCCCAGGCGGTGGCGATGGGCCTCTCCCCCGACGCCTTCCGGTTCGACTACCTCATGTTCCGCAACGACCTCACCAAGGAGACCGCGGCGGCCCTGGTGCGCATGGCCCACGGCCGAGGCATCGAGGTGTGGGGGTACATGCCCGTGGGCG
>JAQBVH010000420.1 GCA_027623615.1 Planctomycetota bacterium
GTGACCGCATACGGGAAGGTCTGATTCGACGCAGCAGCCCCCACCCGCCCCTGCTTGTCGAGCGCGATGAAGCAGATCGAGAGCTCGTAGCCCGCCGGGTCGTGGCCCGCGATGCGATGCAGGACCTCCTCGCAGGCCGCCTGGGGATGCAGGCCCGTGCGCATTAGCTCCACGATCGCCTTCGAGGCGCAGTGGCGCATGACGTTCTCGCCGAGCCCGGTGGCCCCCGCCGCGCCGACCTCGTTGTCGAGGTAGAGCCCCGCGCCGAGGATCGGCGAGTCCCCCACGCGCCCGGGCAGCTTGCCACCCGCGCCGCTGGTCGAGCAGCCGCCCGCCAGGTCCCCGTTGGCGTCGAGGGCGAGCACGGTGATCGTGTCGTGCCCACGCTCGCCCGGATCGGGGTTCCGCTCGCGCTCGACGTAGGCCAGCTTCTTGGCCGGGAGGTCGGAGACGTCGATGGACTCGAGGCCCTGCTCGAGGGCGAACCAGCGCGCGCCCTCTCCGACGAGCATCACGTGCCGCGTGTTCTCCATGACGCGTCGCGCCGCGGTGATCGGGTGCACGATCCCCTCGAGCCCCGCGACGCTCCCGGCGCCGTGATCGGGCCCGTTCATGATGCAGGCGTCGAGCTGGGGATAGCCCGCGGCGTTCGGCCTTCCGCCGAGGCCGACCGAGCCGTCCGAGCTCAGGTGTTCCATGCGGCGGATGCCCTGCTCGACTACGTCGAGCGCGCTGCCGCCCGACTGCATCGCGGCCAGCGCAACGTCGTTGGCCTCCTTGCCGAAGGGCCACGTGGAGATGAGCACCGGTCGCCCGGCCTCGGGCGCGGGACCGGTCGAGGAGCAGGCAGCGAGCAGGGCGGTGAGGAGGATCAAGGCGCGCATGCCGGGACTCTAGCAGGCGCTCACTGGGACCTCAGCCTGGATCGCTTCGAGATGCGGCTCCGCCCGGGACCCGGGTTATGATTACAGCGTGCCCTCCCGTGCCTCCTCGCTCGCCCCATGACCTCTGCCCGCCTTCTGACGAAAAGCTGCGCCGCCGTCCTCCTGTCGAGCGTCGCACTCGCCCAGGACAACATCCTGGTGGTGATCGCCGACGACATGGGTGTCGATCGTCTCGGCATCTACGGCGAGCATCCGAACCCGGGGGTCACGCCGAACCTGGATCAGCTCGCGGCGCGGGGCCTGCTCTTCCGCAACGCCTGGATCCACCCGGGCTGCACGCCGTCGCGTGCGTCCATGCTCACGGGACGCCTCCCCTCTCGGCATGGGCTCGGGGCCATTCTCACGGCCGACACGCCCCTGGGCTTGCCGCTGCAGGAGATCACGATCCCCGAGATGCTCGACATCGGTACGGGCAGCGCCTACACCAGCTTCGCCGTTGGCAAATGGCACATCGCCGGCAGCACCGATGACATGCTGCATCCGCTTCGTCAGGGTTTTCACCACCACTCGGGGAGCAAGGAGAACATCGGCGACTACGAGCACTGGCGCAAGTACGTGAACGGTTCGTCCGCCATCACGACCACCTACGCGACGACGGACACGACCGACGACGCGATCACCCAGATCGCGCTGAGCCCGGAGCCATGGTTCGGGTGGCTGGCCTACAACGCGCCGCACTCGCCTCACCACGCGCCGCCGACGAGCCTGTCCTCGTCCTTCAACCTCAGCGGCAACCCGAACCTGACCCCGGTCGAGCACACGAAGGCGGCGATCGAGGCCATGGACACCGAGATCGGCCGTCTCCTGAGGAACATCGATTCAGGCGTGCTGAGCCGCACGACCATCATCTTCCTGGGGGACAACGGGACCACCAGCCAGGCCACGGACGCGCCCTTCGATCCGGGCCAGGCCAAGGGCACGGCCTACGAGGGCGGGGTCAACGTCCCCTTCTTCGTGACCGGTCCACATGTCGCCCAGCCCGGGAGCGAGACCGCGGGTCTCGTGATGGGGGTCGACCTCTTCGCCACGGTCGCCGACATCGCTGGGGTCGACCTGACGCCCCTCGGGATCGAGCACGACTCGGTCAGCTTCCTGTCCTACCTCTCCACGCCGAACCAGCCCACCCTGCGGGAGTACGCCTTCACGGAGAACTTCACGCCCAACGGCTTCGGTCCCTACGTCCGTCGCTGGATCGGCTTTCGCGGCGATCGCTACAAGATCGTGATGCTCAGCCAGGACGTCCCGGTGCCGGGGCTGATGCTCTCGTTGTTCGACCTGCAGGCGGACCCGTTCGAGCAGAACAATCTGCTCGCAGGCCTCGGTGCAGTGGTCGAGGAGTTCATCGACCTGCGCCTCAAGCTGCTCGACCTGCTGGCGTCGTTCTGATCAACGCAGCGCGGCCCGCACGACGGCAGGTCGCACGGGCCGCTCGAAGGGTTTCCGCCCCAGCTTGGAGAGCGCCAGCTACGGGGCGATCGTGTACCTCGCCCCGCCGGTCAGGACGGCACCGTAGGTGTTCGCAGGATCACGTGCCCACCACTGCGCGTTGACGGTCGTGCCCGGGGCCTGGAGGAAACCGGCGGGGAAGCCGCCGAGGGCCCCAGCACCGAAGGCGTTCATGTCGAACGAGGCCATACCGTCACAGAGACCGTTCGTGCCGGTCGTGCCGACGGGCACGCCGCGCAGGATCGAGGCCACGCACAGGTGGCCGCCGAGGAGCGGCGTGTTCGCCCCGCCCTGGTCGGTGTAGACCAGGAGCGCGAGGCTGCTGCCAGGCAGGTTGGTCGCGTTGACCGTGAAGCCGGAGCTCGCGCTCGCGAGCGCGTCGCCGTCCGTCCAGATCAGGGGGATCGTCCCGCAGGAGGTCAGCTTGGGCGTGCAGAAGTTGCCGCTCGACAGGGCGCCGTCAACGGCGACCAGGCAGTCGATGCGCCCCCAACCGAAGAGGTTGTCCTTGCCGTTGTTCCCCAGATCCACGCACGAGGCCTCGAGCAGCGCCTTCACGCCGAAGTGATCCAGGGTGGGGTCGGCCTGCAGGATCAGCGCGGCGGCCCCGGCCACGTGGGGCGTGGCCATCGAGGTCCCGGCGAAGTTCACATACCCGCTGCACAGGTTGTGGGACGTCGTGTTGGCACCCTCGGCGCAGACATCAGGCTTCTTGTAGCCCGGGGGGAAGGGGTGGTCGTTGTAGGGCGCCACGTTCTCCCAGGTCACTGGCCCGCGGCTCGAGAAGCTGGCGAGGTTGTCGCCGCAGTCGACGGCACCCACCGTGAGCACATCGGGGACGTCGCCAGGGGTGCGCACGTTGTCGGGATCGTTGACCGATCCGCCCTCGTTGCCCGCGGCATAGATCACGACCAACCCGGTCGCGATCGAGTTCTCGCAGACCATGCGCCAGGTGGCCCGGTCCGGGCCGACGCTGTGGGGCCATCCGAGGCTGGCCGTCGAGATGTCCGCGCCGTTGGCCACCGCGTACTGCATGCTGTCCCAGACCTCCTGCTCGCCAGCGAACGAGCCCGAGACCTTGCAGACCATGATGCGCGCGCCTGGGGCGACGCCGGAGGCCGTGCCATTGGTGCCGTCCCCAGCGACGGTCCCAGCGACGTGGGAGCCGTGGGCGAAGGGATCTTGAATGTCGTTGGTGTTGCTGTCGAAGCCCCAACCACGCACGTCGTCGACGTAGCCGTTGTTGTCGTCGTCCGTACCATTCCCCGGGATCTCCCCCGGGTTGGTCCAGAGTCGGCTCTGAATATCGGAGTGGCCGGTGCACAGGCCACTATCGATCAACGCGACGAGCACGCCGTCTCCGTTGATGCCGCGCTGGGCCCAGACCTCGGGCGCCCGGATCAGGTCCAGACCACAGGTCGGGTTACCGGCTGGCGCGGGGGTCGGCGCCAGGGTCAAGATGTCCTCGATCTTCAGCTTGACGTTGCGGTGCACGTACAACACGTCGTCCCGCCCGGCCAGCTCGTGGACCGTCGCCGGAGTCACCTCGGCGCCGATCATGTTGTGGATCCAGAAGGAGTTGATGCTCTGAGCTCCACGTGCGGCGAGCAGCTCGAGCAGGTCCCCTTGGGTGTCGGCAGCCACCTGCTCCAGGTGCGCGACGATCGTTGCTCGACGCTCGACCTTGGTCATCCCCGCTGCCATCGCGTGCAGATCGGCGGTCTTGACGTGGCCCGCGAGCACGATGGTGACGGGCACGAGGTCGTCCGCTGCCGAGGTGGCGAGCAGGGAGGAGAGGTCGCCCCGCAGCTTGTCGTTCTGTTCCTGAGCGAGGGCAGGCGAAGCCAGGAGCAGGGCGACGGGAAGCAACGATTGGATTCGCATGGGTGATGGGAAGAACTGGAGTCGCGAAGCGCGCGCGCGGAAGGACCGGGAACGGATCGAGGGTAGCCGGCCTCGCCCGCACCCGCC